>CAZONK010000027.1:0-22100 GCA_964581095.1 uncultured Roseivirgaceae bacterium | reverse complement strand
TAAATCGGAATTTGCAAGCGAGTGTTCGAAAATAAACTATATAGTTAACTATATAGTTTACTATATAGTTCTTGACCTCGAGGTTTCGGATATCGCTATCTCATGTGCCAGGTGCAAACCTTATCGCATTTTGACTTCTAAGGTATAGTCAAAACTGAAAAGCAATGGACATTTGAAATAAATGCTTAGTTGCCAACAACGACAAAATAAAAATGGTGGCAAAATTGTATTCTGACATCTCAGGGTTATTAACTACCTTTATCACAGCCACAGACAGGTAGGTGAAAATTTCGCCACAGCCGTTTGCACAAGGCAGTTGGCACACATTAGGTACGGTAAAGGAACCTTCTTTACAAAGCTAAAGGGACATAGTTTAGTTTACACTTTTTGAGGATTAATTTATGGACAAAACACAAATTTTTATGTATCCAATATTAACCAAAATTTAGAAAGAAATCAAAAGTTAATGGGCCTTGGATTGCTATTTGAGAGCAACACTATTGAAACCTCCCATCTCATTCTATAAATTTTCAAGCACTTTTGATATCACTTTATAGTTGAATATAGGTCCTGGAATCTATTCCTTCAAAATCATTAATAAACGCTATGATTGAAGGAATTTTTAAAAAATCTTCCTTTTCGTGAGTTGTTGTGATAATTACCACAGCGCAACCCGAATCGGCTGCTGCCTTAGCTCCTGTTGGAGAATCTTCGAAAATTACGCATTCTCCAGGTTGCAGTCCCAGTTTGTCCATGGCTTTAATAAAAATTTCGGGGTCAGGTTTGCCTTTCGAAACATCATCTGCGTGGAGTATGGTTTTAAAAAATTGACGGATTTCAAGTCCATCTACAATAAAATCTACATTTTCAGGTGGTGCAGCGGTAGCTATCGCCATACCGAGTCCGCGTTTTTCAAGGCTTTTGATAAAATCCATTGTTCCCGGAATAAGCGTGAGTTGCTTAGAAAAAATACTTCGATATTCTTTTTCCTTTTCCCCGGAAATTCTTTTCACCTCTTCCGGCGTAAACCGATCACCGAATAATCTCGATAATATTTCTTCATTGATACCATGAATGTTTTCTTTAATTTCCTCCATGGTAAGGTCAAGGCCATATTCTGCCAATTTCTTTTTCCAGGCTGCATGATGGATCATCATATTATCCACCATTGTCCCATCCAGATCAAATATTACCCCTTTCGTTTTCATCTTTGTAACTGTATTCATTAATAGCCTTATGTTGCACCAGGTACCTAATATAAATCCTGTTTGATAAAACTTTGGAAAATTGCATGAAATAAAAAAGGATACCCTTTTGAGATATCCTTCTATTCAAGTTATATGAATTAAATATTTATTAACTCACTACTTTTACGTTTACCGCATTCATACCTTTTCGTCCCTCTTCAACGTCAAATTCTACTTTGTCATTTTCACGAATCTCATCAACAAGACCTGAAGAATGTACAAAGATATCCTCACTTGAATCTGATGGTTTAATGAATCCAAAACCTTTGGTTTCATTGAAAAATTTTACTGTTCCTTCCATTTTGTTTTACTAATTAATTATACTTAAACTATTTACTATATTACTATTGTTATTCAATTTAAAACCACTCTATCAGTGGTTATTTATTTTCTTCTTTTTTCTTTTCATGCTCTTCAGGTGGCTCTGTAGTTAAATTCCCATCCTTATCTACATAAGCCATCATGTCTTCCAGTTTGCTGCTTGTGGGCAAAGCTCTACGTGCATCCTTTTTCGCCTGCTTCTCTTTTCTTGCTTTTCTCTTTCTTTCTTCTTTTTGCTTCTTTATAAAGGCGTTCTGATTTTTTCTTCCCATATGAACTAGTTTCCTTTAGTTAAATATTTTTCAATGTCTTCTTGCTTTTGTACCTCTCGACCGATGAAAGTTTCGTTTTGGTTTTCTACGACTATTTCTAACATGTTCTTTTGGCGATGTACGGATATGTCTGTCCCCATCATCATCCCTGTTTACGCGAATATTGCGTCCTTCGACTTCTACACCTCTAAACTTACGAATAAGTCCACTATCATGCGCACTGTCAACGTTAAAAAAGGAGCAATTTTTTTGCAGGGAAAGATCTCCAAAATATTTACGGTCAATGCTTGATATATCAGATAGAAAATGAATTAAGTCACCTTTAGTCACCCCATCCATTGATCCTATATTTACAAAATACCGGTTTTCTCCATTATTAATACTACCGTTTCTGGTTGAAGTACCACCCCCGTAAGACTCATTTAAATCTCCTCCTCCCCCATAGCTATCGGTAACCATCAAATGATCAAGTTGTGAAGTAATCAGTCGTTTGATCAAATCTTCTTTGCTAATATGTGCAAATTGTCCGTGCAAATCATGTAGTATTTTCTCTGCCTGATCGTCAACCTTGGTATTTATTATCAGGTTTGCCCAATTATTAATCCGGGTTGACTTCAGTACTTCTGCACTTGGAACATCGATAGATTCGAATTTTATTTTAATCTTTCTCTCGAGCTCTGCAATACGTTTTCTCTCACGGGGATTTATGAATGCAAGCGAAATGCCTTTCTTGCCTGCACGGCCTGTCCTGCCACTTCGGTGTGTATAACTGTCCATTTGGTCAGGAAGTGTGTGATGCATCACGTGGGTCAGGTCGTTTACATCAATACCTCGGGCAGCCACATCAGTAGCTATTAACAATTGTTTCGACCGGTTTTTAAAACGTTTCATTGCCGCATCGCGTTGAGACTGCGAAAGATCACCATGCAGCGCCTCTACGCCATATCCAAGATTACTAAGGTCATCTGCAATTTTTTGGGTCTCACGTTTTGTCCTGCAAAATAAAATTCCACGCAAATCGGGTTGTATGTCAAGAAATCTTCGAAGTGCCGGTATCTTATTGGATGTTTTGGTAGTAACGTACTTGTGAGAAATGTCTTTGTTACTTATTTCCTTTGCATTGATGGATACCTCTAAGGGAGCATCCATGTATTTGTTAACAATCCTGCGAATTTCAGCTGGCATGGTTGCTGAAAACAACCAGGTCACGCGGTCTTCCAGTGTAAATGACAGGATTTTATCGATATCTTCCTTGAAACCCATATTGAGCATCTCATCCGCCTCGTCCAGTACAACATATTTTACATTGTCAAGTTTTATGGCCTTGCGCTTGATAAGGTCAAGTAAACGACCCGGAGTTGCTACTACAATTTGCGTGGGTTTTTTAAGCGCCTTAATCTGATTAGTAATAGCAGCTCCTCCATAAACAACCTCAGTATTGAGGTTTTTAATGTTTTTGGAAAAATTAACCAGCTGCTCTGCTGTCTGTTGACCTAACTCGCGAGTTGGAGCCATTATAAGTGCTTGTGTAGCCTTATTTTTCACATCAATTAATTCAATTAATGGTAGTCCAAAGGCTGCAGTTTTGCCTGTACCGGTTTGAGCCAACCCAATAAAATCCGTTGGGTCATTACTCAACAACATCGGAATGGCTTTTTCTTGTATGGGGGTTGGGGTATCAAACCCGAGTTGATCAAGGACCTCAATTGTTGACTGTGAGAGCCCTAGTTTGCTAAATGTATTCAATAAATAGTCCTTAATAAAATGCAAAGATAGTCATATTATTCAGGATTCGCTGTCCAACTCAATAATTTTAACAAAATACTGCTTTATAGTAGGCCCCGTAAGAACTTGATAGGGATGCATTGCATGCAATTAGTAAGTATAATGCTCTCTCATTTTAAAAGAGTTGTAAAATATGCAGAAACAATTCTTTACTTAAATCATATTACTACAGACCCAAAAACATAATTTCGGCTTCTTCACAAATCAATTATACTTTTCTGAAATGAGGTGATAACTTCACTGGTACCTATCAAACCCCATCGTTGCATGGTTATTTGACTTATTAAAAAAAACAGACATGAGAACGCAATTAAAATCTATCGCATGGGTTCTGATTACTTTGTTACTCTTCCAAAGCTGCTATACCCAGCAAGTATCTGTTAAGCAAACAATCGGGGTTGAGAAAAAAGTACGGATAAAAACTGATGATGGGAAAAGGTATTGCTTTCGAGGCCTCATCAGAAAAAACGGTACATTATATGGTGTTAAAAAAGATCGTGGTGTAGGTTTGGTTGAAAAAGACCTTTCTCATTTAAATATTACTGAGGTGAAGTATTATGATCCGGGCGCAACATCAACACTTGCAATTGTATCAACTTTTGGTATTATTATATTAATCGGGGCATTAACTGTTCTGTCCGAAGGAATGACCACTGCGCCTTCAATGATCATCCAGCCATAGAACTGTTCCTTGTTTTATACTGATAAAGCAGTTTTATCAATAAATACTTCAACATCCTGGTGTAACCTCAAAAATGAAGCGGGCAAATCCGTAGTTATTGTTTCTTCCAACAATTTTTCAACTGCAATTTTTTTTCCATCACCACTAATCAACAATACAATTTTTCCGGAGGATAAAATATCCTTCATACCAAGTGTCATACCATAGAAAGGCATTGTGTTTCCTGACTTCAACATATGGTGCTGAAGTGTTTGACTTGATAATTTACCCAGGTGGCAATGTGGCTTGAGATTAGTTTCGGGTTCATTTAGGCCTAGATGCCCATTTTTGCCCAACCCCAATATACAGAGATTTATGGGTCCTTGTACACTCAGGAGCGATTGCACACGTTTACATTCTTCATCAGGATTTTCAGGGGTTGAAGAAAATGCAATATAGCGTTCGTTTGGTATTCCCAGGGGTTCTAATAGTCGCAACCTGAGATAGTACTCGCAAGTTGCCGGATTGGTGTCAGGAATACCACTCCATTCATCAAGTTTTATTATTTTAAGTTGATTGAAAATTGACTTATCCTTTACTGCTTTGTCTTTTAATGCATCATATAAACCCATAGGGGAATGGCCTGTTGCTGCACAAAGCAGGAGATCTTTCTTTTTATCAATTTCATCAATAATGAGTGAAGCTGCCAACTTACTCATCTGGTCATAATCAGAGCAATAATTAATTTTCATTTTGAATATGTTGATTTATTACTTTTTCCAAAGCTCAAAGGGTGTGGCTGCATCGGTTACAAAAGGAAGCTCAATTTTTTTACCTTCTCCTGCTGATGCGTATGCCGCAAAAACTATTTCTAAGACTGCTTTACCATCTTCACCCGTCACCAAAGGTTCCCGGTTATTTTTCACACAATCGATAAAATGCTCAAATTCCTGTGGAAACCCGTAATTCCAGATCTCTTCATACATTGTAAAACTCCATCCCACTGTGTTTCCTGCTTTCTCAACGGCATACCCTACTCCTTTTGTACTATAAGTCTGAATGGAGTTGCCTTGTAATACGTCCGCATAGGCTACTCCCTCCGTACCATAGATCTCAGCCTTATCGTCCATTCCGCCCAGCTTTGTCCAGCTCTCTTCGGCAATACCCGTAACTCCATTTTCAAACTCCAGGATAATAATCGCATTGTCATCCCCCTCTGTTTTGTTGGAATGAACACCCGTGGTCATGTGTGCATATACAGATTTGACAGGAGTATTTTTGTTCAACCAGCGGAAGAACTGGAAAGCATGACAGCCCATATCCATCGTTACACCACCACCGGAACGTTTTACATCCCAAAAATGGTCGGCGTGCGGACCATCGTGTTTCTCAGATTGTTTTAATATCAAAGGTTCACCCAATGCACCTTCGTCCAAAAGGCTTTTTAAACGGACATATTTTGGTGTAAAGCAAAGTTCTTCAGCATACATCAGTTTTACATTCGCTTTCTTACACGCTTCGATCATCATATCAGCTTCCTCAAGGTTCATACAAAATGGTTTTTCAACAACAATGTGCTTCCCTGCGTTAGCTGCTTTCAATGTTATTTCACAATGCAGGAAATTTGGTGCTCCAATCACAATCATATCGATTTCCTTAACAGCCAGCATATCGTCAAGAAAGGTGAAATGATTAGGGATATCATACTTTGCAGCAAACTCACGGGCATGCCCTTCGGTTGGCGACATTACCGCCAAAATTTTGGCATCGGCAACCATTTTTAATGCTTCAGCATGTATAGTTGAAATAAACTGTGATCCGATAAGCCCTACTCCTACTTTATTGTCCATTTTAAAATTTTGATTTTGTAATACAAGGTTAGCTATTGTCAGTATGTATGTGAAATTTTTAAGTATTCTTCACCATTAATCCCGCGGACTTCAAAAGTGACTTTTGGATTATTACCTTCCCACGCAATCTTAATCAGTCCGAAATTTTTCTCTACGATGAGTTTACCGACACGATACTCATTGGGCTCATTAAAATAGTCCTTCCAGGTGTGCGTCAACCCACTGGACGTAAAATCTATCAATGGATAAGGGAGGCCAGAAACTTCCATTTGTGATACTTCGGCCATATGTCGGTCACCACTTATAAATAACAGGGATTTCGGATTTGCATTGCTAATCAGCTTAATCATCCTGGCTCTTGCTGCAGGGAAGTTGGCCCATTTTTCATATCCATGATCTTTAGCAACAAATTGAATACCCGAGCCAACAATATATAAATCAACGGAGATGTCAGCAATCTCTTTTTCAAGCCATTTCCACTGATCTTCTCCAAGTATATCCCCTGTTTCATTTGGCAAATACTTATTTCTTGCTTCATTGTCAGGATCGAGTGTATCCCTGAAATACCGGGTATCCAACAAAATAATTTTAATTAGTTTTTCATTTGATATCATGCTGTAAGAAGAATACAGACCATCGTGCCCGTATCTAGGATCAGTACCAGGTGCATCAAGAAAGTCCAATGCCAGCAATTTGCTTTCATCCTTTTTTGAATAATTTTTGCCTCCGTCATTAATTCCATAATCATGATCATCCCATACACCAATCACCGGTATTGTATTAATCAGGGTTTGATATTCAGGCTTATTTTTTAACCGGTCATATTTTTTCTTTAATACCGACATATCGTGGGTATCGCCATAAACCATATCCCCCAGCCATACGAAGATATCCGGATTGCTGTCAACAATAGCATCAAAAGCAGGAACAGGCTCATATTCATGTGCACAAGAACCAAAAGTGATTGTTGTTTGCCTTAATTCTACAGGCTTAATTGATTGCGATCGGGATATACCAAAACTACTTACAACCAATACAAGAATAATTAATAAACGCAGTGTCATATAAGCATTATTTTATGCTGTAAACTTAACCCAGGCTCAGGTAAGATAGGTAAAATGAAGCCTGCTTTGGAATAATATGAATTTTAAACCAGGTCAATTTTAATTTAAAGAAAGTTAATCTTATTTGAATCAATCTTCAACTACAATGTCTGTAAGCAGGATATCGGTATTCAGGTAAAGTAGCTCAGCAGCTTTGATCAGATGCTTGGTTATTGAAGCCGTAAGTGCGCTGTCATTTATTAAAGACGATGCCATTTCCGTTGTTATTTCTTTATCTCTGATCAGGCGGTCAAGAGTACCGTTGAACAATACGTCATCATTACGGATCCGCAGCAAATGTCGCTTTAGTTTCTTATGTCTCGCCTCGATATGAGCTAAGGCCAGTTCATTTATTTCATCTATTGATAAGTCTTCAGGTGGATCAAACCGCTGGGCTTTAAATACCTGCCGTATGATCTTGGCAATTTTGTTACGAAGCAAATTATATTCTCTTTTCATCTCTTTATTATCAGAAGTAGTGTATTTGAGCATATTTGGCTGAAGGTCTTTCACATCTTTTACAGCATCTACAAAATAGCGGTTGGCTTCTTTAATATTGTAAATCGTTTGAATGTTTTCCATGCCCCGATGCTGTTCCTGTGCGCGAGTAGCAAATTCAATGATTTTGCCGTAGATGTATTTTACTTTTCTGTAATAGGATTTATCGATTTCTTTGGTTGAAATAGGTACATACGTTGCCTCCGTAGATTTTTTTTCCAATACTTCTACCCTGTGGTATCCCAGGCCATGGGCCATAATTTTAAATACATTGTCAAACAGGTGTTTTGATTCTTTCACCAATGCTGATATAGCCGTTGGTGG
This sequence comes from uncultured Roseivirgaceae bacterium, assembly GCA_964581095.1. Lineage (GTDB taxonomy): Bacteria > Bacteroidota > Bacteroidia > Cytophagales > Cyclobacteriaceae > SZUA-230. The sequence continues at coordinate 14,039 of CAZONK010000027.1, read as the reverse complement.
ATATGCCAGGGCGGCTTCATTCAGGAAAACAGGTTTTTCAATTTCCGGCGCTTTTTCTTTTATTTGTTTTTCGAGAAACCTGACGATTTTACCTACGAAAGGATACATCACTATGACTCCAATCACATTAAATACAGAATGGAATATTGCCAGTTTTACAGTATGATTTTCTTCTCCGATACCAAAAACAATTGCAACATGATCTACAACCCATCCAATTTGATTTATAAAAATAAGTGCAATGAAGGCCGTACCGAGATTAAAAAACAAATGCGCACCTGCCAGACGTTTCCCTGCAGCATTGGAAGCAGCAGCTCCAAGAATTGCGGTAATTGTTGTGCCAACATTTGCTCCGATCGCCAGCGCTAATGAATTAAAATAAGAAACCTGTCCTGCTGCCAATGCAGTAAGTATGATAGCCATTGTAGCGCTACTGGACTGGAGTACTACTGTTGCTAAAACTCCAATACCTGTAAATACGATCAATCCGGTGAATCCATCAATTGAATAATCCGCCAGGTTTATTGCTTCTTTAAAAGAGTCGAACCCCTCTTTCATATAATGGATCCCCAGGAACAGGAATCCAAGTCCCGCCAAAACGCTTCCGATTCCTTTTAAGGATTTTTGTTTTTGAAAAAGCAGTATTATACCGAATACCAGCATGGGTAGCGCAAATGCTGATATTTTAACCTTCAAACCTAAAGTTGCCACCAACCATGCAGTTGTTGTAGTCCCGATGTTAGCACCAAAGATCACCCCCACCCCCTGTGTCAAGTTTAACAAGCCGGTACTGATAAATGAGATCGTAATTACTGAAATTAACGAACTGGATTGCAGGATGGCAGTTGAGATCATGCCTAAAGAAAAACTCTTGTAAAACTTATTGGTGGCGGTTCTTAGCAATCTTTTTAATGGCCCTTCCGCAAAAGATTTAAACCCATTTTCCAGGGCAATCATTCCAAATAAGAGAATTGCCACACCTGCTGCAATTTCTTTGAAATTCGGACTTAGCCAGAATCCAAATGCAAGCAGAACAAAGATTACAGGAACAAATAATTTTCTTATCATTAAGATTACTAAAAGATTAAGTCATTGTTTATTCAATGTTAATAAATGCTATTTTAAATGCCTAATGACTTGTACCGAGTTATTATCAAACACAAAAAACACAAGATGGATATTAATTTTCTCTTCGTATTAGAGCAAAAACTTTAATAACTTTGCATGGCAAGAGGCATTGGCTACCCAAATTTCTTTTCTGTGCACTTTACTAGTCAATATAAATAACGATGGAACATATTAGTCTTAAATCCAAAATTTCGCTGATCAATAAATACATCCAGCTAAACATGTTTAAACCGAAGGATAAAACATTCCACGATGATATTTCGGAAAATGACATTTTTATGGCTATTCAGAGTGATCTTAAAGCACACAATGAGGTTCCTGAAGAGCCTAAAATATCTTTAACGTCAACAATACAAGCTTTAAAAGACCTCCAGATCAATCAGATTACTTCCCAAAAACAACTTGATACACTTGCAGAATCCCTGCAATCGTTTCGTGAAGAACAGACCAAACCGGCCGATCTGGATGATATTATCAAGGAACTTGAGTCATATGATCAGTAACACATCCATAAGTCCCTGGTTAGGAAACCTGTTCAACTTTGCTTCCAAAACATCAATTTCAACAATATATTTTCTGTTGGCATCTTTAGCAATTCTCGTTATATCGTTCCTAACTCTGACTTACCAGGTCCTGAAAATTTCTTCACTTAATACATTGCAAGTCATTCGACAGGAATAATTGGTATCACATTCATCTTTTTATAAACCTGATCATTCAATATCATGACATGTATATGACCATATTTGCATAATTATACTTACTAAGTAATCCTTATTATACTTTTACTTGCATTTTGCACATATGTTTATTATATTGAATTCAGGAATAAGTATGTGTTATGCCAAGACGAGAAAACAACAGAATTGTACAAATTCCACCACTATTTACAGAGTTCAAACCAGTGGGCATTGGTGGAAATTCACAAAAACATCAGACATTTTCCCTGGATGAATATGAAGCTATAAAGCTGGCTGATTTTATAGGTTTAAATCATGAAGAGGCATCATGGGAAATGGGTATTTCAAGATCTACTTTTTCAAGGTTAATTGTGAGAGCACGAAGAAAATTGGCAAAGTTTATTGTACAGGGAAAAGCTATCTCAATTGAAGGAGGAAATGTTCATTTTAAAAACAATATGATCCGATGTGAAAGTTGTGGGTACATGTTTATAATTAAAATAGAAAAAGATGTATCTGAGTGTCCTAAATGTCATTCAGAACACCTGGTTGGCCTGGCAGGTGGATTTGGCCATGGTAATTGTTGTATTGACCATAAACAAAACAGAATAAAGGATATGGACACCGGCCAGGAATAATGAGGTAGAATCGAATATTTTACTAAATATATAAATATGATATTTTCAACAAAATTACACGATAAGGATGGCTGGGAAAAGGCCAAGGGCTTAATTAATCTTTACCGGCAACAGGTACACTATGGGCAACTTTTCAAATCAAATAACTGACTATTCTAATTTTAGTTAATTATTGGTAAAGGACATATATTTTCATGACTAAATTCATGTTAGTCAATGAAACATATCATTCATTATGCATTGGTTCCTTAATAATTTCACAGCGGAATAACAAAAGTAAACAAGTGAACAATTTTTAAAAATGGAAACCACAAATCTTGAAGCATTAACTGATAAAATATACAGCGAAGCCATCGAAAAAGCAGAAGAAGATGCCGGGGAAATCATCAAAAATGCGCAAGCTAAAAGTGAGCAAATTATCAAAGATGCAAGAGAAGAAGCACAACATAATATCATAAACAAAGCAACAAAAGATGCTTTATTACTCAAAACCAGTACGGAAAGTGAATTGCAGCTCAAAGGGAAACAGCTGATATCTGATCTAAAAAGGGAAATCTCAAATCTGATCTCGAATAAAATCCTGGATCAAAATATTAAAGATACTTTCCTAGACACCGCCTTTTTTAAAAAAATTATTTTAGAAGTAGTCCAACACTGGAGCAAGGAAGATGTAATTGAACTTCACTTACCGGAAAACACCAGGGATAAGATTGATAAGCAATTTCAGCAGGAGATTGGAGCCAGTGTAAAAGACCTCACAATTACCTATGATGACCGCATGAAGGGTGGTTTTCGAATTGCAAAAACAGATGACTCGTACCAGATCTCATTTACTGACGAGGACTTTATTTCTTTTTTCCAGACCTATTTAAACAAAAAGACAAAACAACTTTTGTTTGATGACAACGCATGAACTATTACTACCTGATAGCGTCACTGCCCGAATTGTCATTGGATGATCCACTGCCTGTAGTGGATGTTGCAAAAACGCTGCAAATCATCCGGGGGAACCTTGTAAAAGAAGACCTGAAGTTGAGTAATTACCTGATTTATCCCAATGACAACCGGAATCTCACAAACTTGATTTTTGAGAAAAGTCACAATTGCTCATTACCGGTATTTCGAAGCCCGTCAGTATTCAGTACGGGTGAATTAATCCATTCTATGAAAACAGGATACGACCTTCCCTCTTATATGATGGAATATTTAGTAAAGTACAAAGAACATTTCCAACAATTGAGCCCTGGGTTGGTTTCCGAATACCTTTGGACGGAATTCTATGAGGAAGTGGCCACGCTGGGTCATCCCTTTATCAATGATTACTTTCAATTTGATAAATTACTCCGGCAAATGGCTGCTGCACACAATTATGACCTGATAGAAGAGCATGTAGCTAATAATCTTGTTGATGAATTGATAATCAAACAATTGGGATCAAGGAAAACAGATTCATCACTCGCAAAAACGTACCCTTTTATTGAGAAGCTTTGGGAATCTTTGGATAGCCATGACCCGATGATTATTGAGAAAAATATGGATGAAGTCCGGTGGGGATTTATCGACAATTATGAACTTGTGCAGAACTTCACAAGCACTCAGCTTTTTGGCTGGATTTTGAAACTTATGCATTATAGCAGATGGGCCGGACTGGATAAAGAAAAAGGTAAAATACGTTTTGAAAAAATTTGTGACGAAGCAATTCAAGCTTCAGGAATATCAGAAATAGAACAATTATGACCAGAGGTAAAATTGAAAGTATAGTTTCCAATCTGATTACCATCAGGGTTGACGGTCCCGTTGCACAAAACGAAATTTGTGAAATTATAAGTGGAAACGATCGACTTAAAGCCGAAGTAATCCGAATTCAGAAAACTACTGCATTTGCCCAGGTTTTTGAAGCTACAGGTGGCATCAAGATTGGACTTGACGTGGAATTCAGTGGCAAAATGTTTGAGATTGAACTCGGGCCCGGTATTCTATCAAAAAACTACGACGGCTTACAAAGCGATCTTGACAAAATGGAAGGTACTTTTCTTGTAACAGGAGAAGAAACTGATCCACTCGAAAGTGACAAGCAATACACGTTTACCCCAATGTTGCAAAAAGGGAAAATGGTTAAAGCAGGAGACTGGTTAGGTAGTGTAAAAGAAAACTGGATTGATCATAAAATAATGGTACCATTTGCGTTTGAAGGCTCCTATCAACTTAAATCCATCGTTGCACAAGGTGATTATAAAATACATGACACCATGGCGGTACTAATCTCTGAAACGGGAAATGAGAAACTGGTAACAATGGTACAGAAGTGGCCAGCCAAGGAAGCTATACCTACCTACAAGCGAAAAATAAGGCCGTTTGATATTTTACAGACGGGTTTAAGGGTAATAGATACATTTAACCCAATTACCGAAGGCGGAACAGGATTTATTCCTGGTGCATTCGGTACTGGTAAAACCGTACTTCAACAAGCGATTGCAAAAAACGGAGAGGCTGACATTATCATCATTATTGCCTGTGGGGAGCGGGCCAATGAAGTAGTGGACATTTTTACTGAATTCCCAAATCTTATTGACCTGCGAACAGGAAGAAAACTTCAGGAACGGACCACAATAATTTGTAATACTTCCAATATGCCTGTAGCTACCCGGGAGGCCTCTGTATATGTAGGGATGACAATTGGGGAATATTATCGCAACATGGGCTATAAAGTACTGGTACTTGCTGATTCTACTTCAAGGTGGGCGCAGTCTTTGCGAGAAATCTCCAATAGACTTGAAGAATTACCCGGTCCCGATGCTTACCCGGTCGAACTGACAGCAACCATAGCAAATTTTTATAGCCGGGCTGGCTATGTTGAACTCAATAATGGGAAAACCGGGTCGGTCACCTTTATTGGTACTATCTCCCCTGCCGGGGGTAACTTTAAGGAGCCGGTAACTGAATCAACCCGCAAGGTCGCCTGCTGTTTTTATGCACTTTCTCAAAAAAGGGCCGATGCAAAGCGATACCCTGCTATTGATCCTGTACAATCGTATTCAAAATATCTTGAATATGATGAATTCAGGACTTTTACAAATGAAAATATTGAAATGGGCTGGACAGACAAAGTAAAAAAAGCACTGGATATTATCCGAAAAGGAATTGAGGCAAGAGACCACATAAGGATTCTGGGAGACGATGCAGTTCCCCCTGAATATCATGTACGGTTCTGGAAAAGAGAGACCTTTGATTTTGCATTTATTCAACAGGATTCTTTTGATGACATTGACATGAACACTCCGTTGGAACGCCAGCAATACATGTTGAGTAAAATTTTAAGCATCTGTGATATGGAATTTGAATTTAGTGAATTCCAGCAGGTGGGCGAATTCTTTAAAAAGGCAATAAACTTCTTAAAACAAATGAATTACAATGAATTCAAATCATCTGAATTTCAACAATATGAAGTGGCTCTAGATAAATTAATTGCTGCTAAAGCGGCCGAAGTTGTTGAAATATAATTTTGTATCGATGAAAAGAACAAAAGCATTTCAAAGGATATACACTAAGCTGTCAAACGTTACAAAAGCAACATGCTCACTCCAGGCTGACGGTATTGGTTACGAGGAACTTGCATGGGTTGATGGACGCCCTTCACAAGTTATTAGAATTATTGGGGATACTGTTACATTACAAGTGTTTCCTGGTACAGCAGGAATATCAACGACTACGGAAGTTGTCTTTTCAGGGAGCCCTCCTACTTTAAATGTCAGCGAACTGTTGTGTGGCAGATTTTTAAATGCATATGGCGAACCCATAGATGGAGGCCCTGAGATTGAGGGAGAACCACGAACCATCGGCGGTGCGACGGTAAACCCTGTCAGAAGGAAAAAACCATCCCAACTACTGGCAACCGGTATCGCAGGGATTGATCTTAATAATACCCTGGTTACCGGTCAGAAAATACCTTTTTTCGCTGACTCCGGCCAACCATATAACTATATTCTTGCACAGGTAGCAATGCGTGCTGAGGCAGACCGGATCATACTTGCTGGAATGGGATTGCTATTTGATGATTATTTATTCTTCAAAAACACATTTACGAAAGCAGGTATCCTCGGAAAAATTGTAAGCTTTATAAATACTTCAGCCGACCCCTCATTGGAGAGACTTCTGATTCCTGATATGGCATGTACTGCAGCGGAATATTTTGCCAATGATAAAAAGGAAAAGGTCCTTGTATTGCTTACTGATATGACACTATACGCCGACGCACTTGCAATTGTTTCCAATAAAATGGACCAGATACCTTCAAAAGACTCCATGCCGGGGTCACTTTACAGCGATCTGGCTAAAATTTATGAAAAAGCAGTGCAATTTGAGCATGGCGGATCCATTACCATTTTAGCAGTCACAACACTTAACGAGGGGGATATTACCCACGCCATTCCCGACAATACAGGCTATATTACTGAAGGGCAATTATTTCTGAAGCAGGATCCTGATATCGGCAAAATTATAGTAGACCCATTCCGTAGCCTTTCAAGACTGAAACAAAACGTAATCGGTATCGAAACAAGGGAAGACCATCCCAATGTGATGAATGCATTGATACGCCTGTACGCAGACGCTATGGAAGCTGGCACCAAAAAAGAAAATGGATTCGATTTAAATGAGTACGACCTGCGTTGTCTCGATTTTGCCCGCGATTATTCAAAACAATTACTGGCTATAGACATCAATATTGGAATTGATGAAATGCTCAACCGGGGGTGGAACCTCCTGGCAAAATATTTTCAAAAGTATGAAGTGGGAATTAAAGACACACTGGTTAAAAAATATTGGCCTGAATTAGAGAAAACCAAGGAAGTGGTTAGCTAAATGGAACTCAAGTATCAATATAACAAAACATCATTGCATGAACTTAGAAGCAAATTAGCTCTCCGCGAAACAGCTCTCCCTATTCTCAAAAACAAAGAAACGGCACTAAGGCAACAGGTAAAAAATGCCCTTGGAATACTACGGGGTCTTAGAAATGACCTTCTCGAATCCATTAAATCCCAGAAGAAATTTGAAAAATTCTGGCAGGAACTTGCTTCAATAATTACAATTGAAAAACTGCATATCAGGTCAAAAAAAATTATTGGAGTAAAAGTTCCTGAAATTGGAAATATTAAATTTTTGGTGAGGGAAGTTAGTTGGTTCAACCAGGCGGCCTGGGTACCGGCGGGGCTGATGATGATAAAAGAAATTCTAAAGGTTAAGATAGAAATTAAAATTGCCGAGAAACAAGTGAATATGCTTTACCAGGCAAGAAAAAAAACAACCCAAAAAGTAAATTTGTACGAAAAGGTGCAAATTCCACTATTTGAGATGGCTATCCTTAAGATAAAACGATTTCTTGAGGATGAAGAGAATATATCCAAAGCAGCACAAAAAATAGTTAAAAAAAGGAACGAACTAAAAGGAATTACCACATGAAAGAACCGATGAAAAAACTTTTGGTTCTATCGTTTTATAAGGACAAAAATGAGACTACACAAAAACTGCAAAACCTTGGAGTCGTCCATCCCGAGGTAGATAATTTGTTCAGTAGTAGCGATCTGGAGACAATCGCAACAAGGAAATCAAGCATTAAAAAGACAATTGATTATTTGGAAACTATTACATCGATTGAAGACCCATCTATTAATGGTTTCAATGATAATTCCCTGGAGGATGTTGCAAACAACGTTCAATCAATCCGTGAAACAATTGAACGCATCAAGAAAAAACGTAAATCCCTTGAAAAGGAACTGATTCGAGCCGAACCCTGGGGTAATTTCGATAAGAAAAAAACTGAAACACTAATAAAAAAGGGTATCAGTTTTAAATATTATCTGGCAAAAAAGAGAAGGTTCAGGCGATTCGACTTTAGCGGTGTTAATTATTACCTGATACAGGAAAACAATGACAAGGTTTATTTTGTAGTAATATCTGACAAAGAAGAAGAAATTAACATCCCATTTAATCAGGTAAAGCTTTCAAAATTTATTCCTGCAGAAATTTCTCAAAACCTTAATCAGCTTTCCAGTGAAGAGGACAAGCTTAAAAAGGACCTGCAAAAGCTTACATCGTTTTTACCCAAACTCAAAAATGACGTACTTGTCAGTGAGAATTTATTAGAATTCAAAAAAGTACACGGAAGTTATTCATCTGCACATGATGGTAAAATTATGGGTATTACAGGATGGTTTCCTAAGAAAACCGAAAAGGATCTTGTCAAATCTTTAAAGGATCAAAATATTGCATTTATTATTAGTGAACCTTCCATTACCGATAAGGTACCTATTCAACTTCAAAACAATCGATATTCGAAAATATTCGAACCGGTAACACGGATATTCCAACTTCCAAACTATCATGAATTCGATCTTACTCCCCTAATTGCAGTATTTTATCCAATATTTTTTGCGTATTGTTTAGGTGATGCCGGTTATGGACTTGTATTGGTTGTGCTTTCCATAGTGGGGGCATTAACATTCCTCAAAACAAACAAAAACATAGCCATATTTGGTCTGCTTTTGGGTGCTTTTACCATGGTAATGGGTATCGTAAAATCAGGAAGTGTTTTTGGTATTCCAATATCTAATGCATCCGATGTGCCGCTGTTCCAGTTTCTTGCACAATACATCCTCATTCCGGATGATCAGAGTTTTGTGTTTAATGCATTCAATGTTGCCTTAATGATAGGGGTTGTTCAGATTCTTGTAGGAGTAATTACTTCTATTTTTAAGGGAATTGTCTTTCAATCTTTTACGCACGCCTTGTCTCAGGTTGGCAAGTTCATGATCATTTCTGGTATTCTAATAGTCTTTCTTACTGATATGCAGAACGTAGAGGAATTAAAACCTTACGCTCCGGCAGCAAAAATTGTTCTGCTTTTTGGCATCGGACTGGTGTTATTTTTCCATAATCTGCAACATTCACTATTAAAAAGAATGGGATCGGGGCTTTTGCCATTGTTTTTTATATTCACAGGCATTATGGGCGATGTACTCTCCTATGTAAGATTATTCGCTCTGGGCGTTGTTTCATCTGTATTGGGACTGGTAGTAAATCAAATTGGAATGCAGATAATGTCAAGCGGTTGGTGGGGAATAATTATAGGCATTATTTTTCTTTTATTTGGACACTCCTTAAACATGGCATTGGCTTTTTTGGGAGCCGTTGTCCACCCTCTACGTTTGACTTTTGTTGAGTTTTATAACAATGCCCAGTTTGAAGGAGGTGGGATTGAGTACAAACCTTTTAAAAATGTAACAAACAATAATTAATAATCTAAAATATATTTAACATGGAAATTGCAACATTACCTTTAATACTCGCATTCATAGGAATTGGCATTTTGATTGCTTTGGCAGGGTCAGGAAGTGCCATTGGTACCGCCATTGGAGCGATGACAACCATTGGTGCATTAAAAAAGCGACCGGAATCATTCGGTTCATATATGATCCTCAGTGCGTTGCCCGGTACGCAAGGCCTTTATGGGTTTGCAGGATTTTTTATTTTACAGGATTTGATCAGCCCTGAAATGACATTACTTCAGGGTGCGGGTATCCTGGGTGGAGGCCTGGGCCTGGGAATTGTAGGATTGATTTCCGGAATGTACCAGGGCCGCGTTTGTGCCAATGGAATTGACAGTATTTCATCGGGCAACAATGTTTTTGGTCAAACGATGATCCTTGCAGTTTTTCCTGAATTGTATGCCATCATTGCATTTGCAGCATTGTTTATGATCAGGGGTTTGCTGGGGTAGAATTTCTTGCTGGCCATCATCCATCATCTGGCAATCTGAGTTCCAATTAATCATTATAGATCAGATGGAATAAAATTAATCTATATAACAACACATAGAAATTGGGTGACTGATTGGGTTACTGTCTGTATCCAACTGGATTACGGGAAGAAATGATCAGGTAGGTTGTGTAATACTATCCCTGATTGATGCAGTGCCATCCCTGAATTTGGTTCAGCCCTTCCCCGAAATATTGAAATGTCCGGTACTGGACCAACGTGAGGAATGAATCCGTTGTTAACCGACCTGCAGCATTTGCTCCCCTATCCAGGGAGCGTATTTCACTGGACACTAAAAAGGATACGAAAAGCAAAGGGAAAAGTAAATATCGCACCGAACTAGGGTGCATCATGCCAATGGCCGTGTTCGGCGGACCAAACTTTTCCTTCAGGAGCCGGCCCAGGTCCCCCTTTGAAATTTTTTGAATTTATAAAAGCAAAAAATATTCCTATCGCAGTAAGTATAATTATAAGCGCTACCATGATAAATGCTTTATTTTTTCCACTTTTATTATTTTCTGCCATCATATGGCAATTTTTATACTTTTTCCCGCTTCCACAATGGCATGGATCATTTCGTCCTAATTTTTTCATAATATCCTGGCTTGAATATGTGAAATTTAGATTAATAATTCGAAAATGTAAAGTTTTTACGCGGGTGATCGTAATAGAATGGTTTGGAATTGCTACAAAAACCCAAAGGCGAGCGTTCGCTCACCTTTGGGTTGGGGCTGGCTCTTTACCAATGATAAAGTCCAGATCAGCCACCATGTACTTTGGAACTTAAAAGCCCCAGAAGTTGATATGAATATAGTAATTCCAGGAATAAAAACCCAGTGTTATCTGAATATTTTTTCTAATTAGTGTCCATAAACTGCTTAATTTATTAATATCCACGTCCTTTAGGGCGTGGATTGATTGCAAAGGAAATATGGGCATTAGCCCATAATCATCCTATTTCAGGGCTAAAGCCCATTATTAATTTCCATTGTTTCTCCGCCCTAAAGGACGGAGTTATACATGAGTGTTATTTTTTTGAGACATTATAGACAGATTCTAATTAAGTAATAATTATAATTCCTATTTTGAAAATTATTAAATTGAATTATGCACGTTACAAAAGGACAGAAAGAGCACATTCGTGAACTCCTTATTCAAGGTAAAAAAATTGAAGCCATTAAATATATTCATGACAATTATAAACTTGGATTGAAAGAATCAAAAAGACTGGTGGAACTGGTGGATCAGGATATACGCAATGATGAATATGTGTATGACAGATCCACCGTTGTTCATACTGGGAAAAATATTGGTAAACTGGTTGGGAAGATATTTTTGGGTATTGGTATAATCTTGCTGGTCCCTGCAATTATTGTTTTTGCAAATAATCAAAAACTTGTAGATTCAGCAGTTTTAATTACAGGTACAGTTATATCAAATCCGAGTCAGCCTGAAATTGAGTATAATTACAATGGGGAGACCCTGGTATATTATTCATCAGTAACCTCCACACCGCCAAGCTATGAACTAGGTGAAAAGGTAGAAATATATGTAGATCCGGAAGATCCATCCAATGTACTCATCAATACCTTTTCCGATAGATGGCTACTAATTACAATATTGGGAGTTATGGGTTTAGTATTTGGAGGCATTGGATTCCTTGTATATAAATTGCTAAGACAATAGTTGAAATATATTTATCTGATATTCAGATATTTTTTTAAACTTTTATTTCTTCTGTACCATCGGCATATTTCGCAAATCGACTGCTACTCCTCGGATGAACATTGTCGTGCCTGGGCCACGGCCAGCCACCAAATTGAGTCTGTTGGTAATCCCTGTACGTCTCCTGGATTTCCTGCTCAGAATTCATTACAAAAGGTCCGTATTGCACAACATGTTCATTGATTGGCCTTCCCTGCAGCAGCAAAAAGTATGCTTCATCGCCACCATTTTTAAGGGTTGTTTCTTCAGAAGCATTTAACTCGATTGAATGATAGCTTTCAATGCTGTTTCCGTCAACAGTTACACTGGATCCTTTATAAAAATAAAGCACACGATTTACTGGGTTTTTTGCTGCATCTATTGTCCACTCGGCATTGGGTTCCATTTTAATTGTCAGTATCATTACTTCATTGGATGGATTATTTGCCCATGAATCGGGTGCCGGCGAAAGTGCTTTTGTTCCTCCCAACTCTCCCGCGATTAAATTGATTTCTGTTGTATTTCCTGCTTTATCATCCATTTTTATCAGGGGTATTTCTTCTCCCCAGAGCATGGCGAAATGTGGTTCTACAAACTTTTTAGCTTTCGGTAAGTTCAGCCATACCTGGAAAATTTCAAGTGGATTTTCCTTTCCCTCATGAACTAAAGGAAACATTTCGGAATGTTGAACGCCTTTTCCTGCGGTCATCCATTGCACGTCCCCGTTACCAAATCGTCCTGAGGCTCCGAGTGAATCCGAATGGTCAACAAAACCTTCCTTTGCAATGGTTACTGTTTCAAATCCGCGATGCGGATGCGATGGAAACCCGGGAACCACATCGCCGTGATACATGCGAAATCCATCTTTAATTGTGAAGTCCTGGCCTATATTCCGTCCTTCCAGAGAAGTAATAGGACCCATTTGATCATTTCCCTGAGGATAGGCATCGGCATGGTGTGCGCAAAAAAGAAATGGATCAAGTGTATCCCAGGGAAATCCAAGTGGTTTTACTCTAATTATACTTGTCATAATTTAAAATCTAAATCCAACCATTAAAGTTCGATAAAGTAGAAAAATAAATACACGTTTAAACTAATTATCTGAGAGGGAAGATGATAAGGAAGAATTAAAGGGTTTGAATTCTACCTTTTGGTTGTTATTAATACAGTATTTTAAATCAGAGCGATCTGATATTTCCTCTCCCCCCTCTTCTAACCAAATATAATAATTTCCAATGGGTACAACTTTTTCCAGCTTGACCTTGTCCAGTGTCTTCACCTGATTTCCTGTTATATCCATGTATTTTATTTGTGTGGCGTTCGGAACTTTATTAACAGAAATGCGGCATAAAATTTCATACGACCTTCCTGTACCTGACAACACTTCAGAATATTTGTACAAATTTTTTATTGTGGGTGAAATGATCCATTTATGGTAAGCATCACGTAGGGAATGAATATGCTTTGGGCTTATTTGTGTACTTGTGAGTAGTTTTCTTAAAAGTACATGGAAATCTTCTGATTGGATGTTTTTATACCAGAGTGAAGCGTTCGTGTTTTGTTTAAATAAAATATCACCGTCCTCTTTGGTTTTTTTACCTTTTTCAAATTTTGAAATTGATTTTTCGAGATTTTTAATAATTTTTTTTCCTGACTTAATCGCTTGTTCATTCGATACAGTCCTGTCGGGTATTTGGAGTGCGCTGTCTTTAAGAAATGAATACTTAGCCACCCAGTTATAGCCAATTTCCTCCAATTCAGTGTACGGGGAATCCTGGCCAAAGGCACTATTTATAAGTGGTAAAATGATACAGACCAATATAATTAACTGCGGTTTCATAAATTATTCGCACTAAAAAAATGTTACTATCAATCCGATGTTAGCGGATATAAATCACAAGATAGCTGATTTGTTTGAATTTTAACCCGGATTTTTCATGACTTTGTCATTACTAATGACGACAAATAATTGAAATCACTTGATTGTCAATTATTTATGTAAGGTTCAGATGCTTGCGGTCTGAATCCTGATTGTAAACATCAGGGGTTAACCCCGACAAATCTAAAATTAAGG
>CAZONK010000026.1:17857-22328 GCA_964581095.1 uncultured Roseivirgaceae bacterium | reverse complement strand
CTAATGACATAAATAATTAAAATCACTTAATTGTCAATTATTTATGTCAGGGTTAACTTACCGGTCATATTGCAGGGTTTTGTCTGATGGTAGTTCCATTACGTGTAGATCTCCCCCGGATAAACCGTGGGATGTCGTTTTAAATCTTCACATGCACATCTTCAACTTCTTCCACCTCTGCCAAACCGTATTCATTAATATTTGTAATCCTGACCTCTTTAATTTCGTTGATCATAACAGGATCATATTTGGCGCTTACACGGATGTAATTATTAGTAAATCCATGCATATTTCCATTTTCAACGTCGTTTTCAAACAGTACTGAGGATGTTTGACCAACATATTGTGAATAGAACTGCCGCCGCTTTTTCTCAGACAATATCCTAAGCATTTTGCTTCTTCTACGGCGATCTTTCACTGGCACAACCCCATCCCCATCCATAGCAGCAGCGGCAGTATTTGGCCTTTCAGAATAGGTGAAAACGTGTAAATAAGAAATATCAAGTTCGTTTAAAAACCGGTAGGTTTCAATGAAGTCTTCCTCTGTTTCACCGGGAAACCCAACAATTACATCTGCACCAATGCAAGCACCAGGCAAAAATTCCTTTATTGTAGTTACACGGTCGAGATAAACCTCAGAAAGGTATCTTCGATTCATCAACTGTAGAATTTTATCCGAACCTGATTGTAGTGGAATGTGGAAATGAGGTACGAATCTGTTTGACTTGGCAACAAATTTTATAATTTCATGCGTGAGAAGGTTGGGCTCAATCGAGGATATGCGAAATCTATCTATACCTTCAACTTTATCCAGCGCTTTCAGTAAATCAATAAACCTTTCCTGACGCTTTCCTTCAATAACTCCAAAATCACCCGTGTTGATACCCGTTATTACTATTTCTTTTACATCGGTTGCCCCGATTTTATTTGCAGAATCAACTATACTTTTTATTGTATCACTTCTGCTCTTCCCTCGTGCCAACGGAATGGTACAGAAAGCACAACCGTAGTTACATCCATCCTGGATCTTCAAAAATGTTCGGGTACGATCCTGCATTGAGAAAGAAGGATTGAACGTACTTGCTTCTGATATTTCTGATGAAAATACATTAGGTTTGGAGGGACGTTCAAAGGTGCCTATCAAATCCATGAGTCTGAATTTTTCTGCTGCACCCAATACTGCATCCACTCCTTCAATTTCTGAAATTTCTTTGGGCTTTAACTGGGCATAGCAACCCATAATTGCCACATAGGCATCTGGTGAAATATTTCTTGCTTCCCTGACAATTTTTCTACACTTTTTATCTGCATTATCGGTAACAGAACATGTGTTGATAATGAAAATATCAGGATTGTCAGTAAATGCTACTTTTTGATACCCCTTCTCTTCAAACAACCGTGAGATTGTTGACGTTTCGGAGAAATTCAGTTTACAACCTAACGTATAAAATGCTACTTTCTTCACCTGTTATTAATGTATACTACCTGATCTTACTTTTACTGATTCGTAATATTTGAAACTCAGACCAAATCTATTTTGCTATTAGTATCTAACTGGTTAATTCTATTATTGTTATTCAGGGATTCCGGGATGCAAAATTAATGAATTGTTCACTACAAAATATAAAATGAAACATAATTGAATATTTGAGGGATTTGAGGGATTAAAATTGGGTATTGGGAGTTCATTTTTGTTTTTTTGCAAATATTTGGATAAATATCACACCAAATATTTCATGAAATATGTTTTTGGTATAGATTTGAACAAAATTTAATCCCAAAACACATACAAATGTCACAAATTAGATTGAAAGCTCTTGAAATGCTTCATCAAAGAGCAACAGAGCGTATTTTCCCTCCTTCTGAAAAAGTTTCAGATTATTTTGCTGAGGATGCATTTACCCTGGACAAAATGAAGTCCACTCTATCGCCCGACGTTTATAAACGCGTATCACAGGCGATTGCAAAAGGTACAAAAATAGATCCGGAGACAGCTGATGCAGTGGCAGCCGCAGTAAAGATGTGGGCAATTGCAAAAGGTGTTACACACTATACGCACTGGTTCCAGCCACTTACGGGTGCTACTGCCGAAAAACATGATTCATTTTTTGATGCGCAGTCCGGAGTTGAAAAATTGAAAGGCGCCATGCTTGTTCAGCAGGAACCCGATGCATCTTCATTTCCCCACGGCGGTATTCGCAGTACCTTTGAAGCACGAGGTTATACGGCATGGGATCCTTCATCACCATTGTTTGTTTGGGGTAGAACACTGTGTATTCCAACCGTGTTCGTTTCGTATACAGGAGAGGCCCTTGATTATAAAGCACCTTTGTTGAAAGCGGTAGATGCAGTAAACAAAGCTGCTACCCGTGTTTGCCAGTATTTTGACAGGAATGTTAATAAGATCAGTGCTTCGCTGGGATGTGAGCAGGAATATTTTGTAATTGATAAGGCATTATTTAATGCAAGGCCCGATTTGGTAATGGCCGGCCGAACCGTATTTGGACATAACCCGGCAAGGGGTCAGCAATTGGACGATCACTATTTTGGGGCGATCCCTTCCAGGGTTTATAATTATATGAAGGACTTTGAAATTGAAGCGCTCAAGTTGGGAATTCCTGTTAGTACACGGCACAACGAGGTTGCGCCAAGCCAATTTGAAGTTGCTCCTTTATTTGAGGATATAAACGTAGCGACAGACCATAACCAGTTGCTTATGGATGTAATGAAGCGTGTTGCTTCACGACATCAATTAAAAGTGTTGTTTCATGAAAAGCCATTTGCAGGATTGAATGGAAATGGAAAGCATAACAACTGGTCGCTTATAACAAATACTGGAATAAACCTGTTTCAACCCAGTAGCTCCGCACGCGACAACCTGCAATTTCTAACATTCCTTGTTTGTACGGTTAAAGCCGTATATGAACATAATGATCTTCTTCGAGCATCCATTGCCACAGCTGGAAACGAACATCGACTGGGGGCTAATGAAGCCCCACCTGCAATCATGTCGGTTTTCATCGGGGCCGAGCTAACCGGTGTACTTGATGAACTGGAAAAAAGCGGAAATATCAATATTGATAAGGGCGAAAATATGTATATGAAGCTGGGTATTGATAAAATTCCGGAGATTATTCTGGACAATACAGATAGAAACCGTACCTCACCTTTTGCATTTACAGGAAATAAATTTGAATTCAGAGCAGTAGGTGGATCTGAAAATGTAGCAGCACCCATGACGGTATTGAACCTGATTGTTGCTGATCAGCTAACGAATTTTAAAACGGAAGTTGATGCCCTGATAGATAAGGGAACCGATAAAAAAATTGCCATCGCGAAGGTGCTCAGAAATTATATAAAAGATTCAAAAGCAGTTCGGTTCGAAGGTGATAATTATTCTGAGAAATGGGCAAAAGAAGCCAGGAAGAGAGGATTGTCGAATATAACAAGCACACCAAATGCCCTAATGGCCTACGAAACAAAAAAGACCAAAGAGCTATTTACAAAATTCGGGGTCATGAACGAGCGCGAATTAGAAGCACGCCAGGAAATAAAACGAGAAAATTATGTTATGAAAATACAGATTGAATCGCGTGTAATAGCTGATTTGGCACTTAATCATATCATTCCTACGGCTTCAAAATATATGAATACATTAATAGAAAATGCTCGTGGATTGAGGGAGCTTAAGCTGGACAACTCGGAAGTAAAAAAGACACTTGAAAGTATTACAAAATACATCAAGATTGTTTCTGTGGAGGTTAATAAGATGACTGAAGAAAGAAAGAAGGCAAATAAAATCGAGGACTCTAGTAAACAGGCGATATACTATCACGATAATATCAAGGAAAAGTATTTTGATAAAATCAGGTATGCAGTAGATAAATTAGAATTGTTGGTCGACAATGAGGATTGGCCGCTTGTTAAATATCGTGAAATGTTGTTTTTGTAATTGGTGGAATTTGTAATGTAATGAGAAACGTCTGGATGACGATTCAGACGTTTTTTTTTGTGTAAACCACTCATATTCCCAGCTTTGAGAAAAAACAGGATTCCCAGCAAATTAAATAGGATAATGGTAATGGAATAATTATGCTGGATTAACCAGTTTTTCCATGAGTACAGTATCGTGTCACTTTTCTTTGGATACAGAATATAGATGAGTACAGGAAAAGTAAGTATGGAACTTGCGATGAATGTAAAAACAATAATTGACACAATTGAACCAGAAACTGTTAAACCAGCATTAATAATGCCCATGACAGCATCAATTGTTAAAGGAAGGTTTTTTGGATGTATTGCAATCATTCCCACCCCAATCAAAAATGCTGATAATGGAGTTATATTCCCAATTTTGTCAATCCATTTAGGAACCTCATATTTTTTAGCAACCCTGGACTTTTTCCATTGTATGTAGGCTAGGAAAAAGAATAATAATCCGATTCCAAATTGTATAACTACCCGTACCGGG
>CAZONK010000026.1:0-17757 GCA_964581095.1 uncultured Roseivirgaceae bacterium | reverse complement strand
AGAAGATCAGGTTTATTCCTCCAATTCCGACAATTGCAAGGAACCATCCTGCCAGGAATGCGATTGAATTTTTCACCGGATGGTTGGGAAAAAGCATCGCAACAACTGCAATAAGAGGGATAGGGCTCACTGCTACCCCGATACATAGTGGTGTAAGATGTGAAATCAATTTATCCATCTACCACGTTCTTAAAGATTTGCAGGAATGTCGTTATTTTCATCCATATTCAAAATGGCTGTTTTAATTAATTGAGGATTATTCCAGGGGATAAAATGGTTGACGTCTTCAAAATACCTGATGTCAGGGTTGGTTTGAGTTAACATGTTTTTCGCGAACGCTGCATTTTCGGGATCCACTAACCCATCTTCGGATCCCTGAATTACAATTACATCACATTTTATAGTCTTCCACCCATCCATCATTCTCTTCAGTTCATCTTTTAAAAAGAATATTTCTTCATTCGTTACACGCATTGATGTTGGTATCAACCAACGAAGCATCGGATTACGTAGTGGTCCGCGCCAAACTTCTACAGGTTCGAGGTCTGGTGCAATGGATGGGGCAACCATGATAATTCCACCGATCAGATCCGGATAAAGCATGGCCATTTTTGCAATGACCGGGCCGCCGAGGGAATGACCCACCAATATTGGGAGCTTATCCGATTGGTTCATTTCCAGGATAGGTTTGAATAGTTCAGCTTGTTTTTCAAGATCTGGTTCTGCTTCACCGAAGTCTGAATACCCATAGCCCGGCCGGTCAACACTTAGTAGCCGGAATTGCGAATATAATTGCTCATCGGCAAGGAAATCGATAAAAGCGCTCCATGAACCGGGGGCTCCATGAAAAAAAACAACCATTGGAAGTGAATCTGATTTTGTGTCGGCGTAGTTAATTCTACGACCGTTAACCTGGATAGTTTGAAGTTCAGGTGCTTTGCCGATGTCTTTAAAATAGGTTGTAACCTCCGACTGGTCCATTCGAAACTGAAAACATCCTGATGTTAGTTGTGTGAACAGTACAAACAGACCGATAACGCCACCAATCCGCAAAATATGCTTTCGGGCCATGTACTTATAAAAGAAAATCCAGGGAATTAGTTCAGCAATCCGAGATATTTTTCAGAGGAATTGAGAATTTCAATTGCCTTGATAACGAATATGTCCTCTACAAATCCGGATTCCACAGCCCCACTTTCAAAATAATATCTGGAAACTATTTCCTTTTCAAGCAGTCTTGATATTTGTTTTTTATAGGTATTTAGTTCTACGGTCTTCTTTCTTTCAATTTCTGATTGCAATTTCGCATACTCATCTTTTATCTGAATCCAGGTTTCTTCTTTTTTCGCAGTATTTTTAATTTCTTCCAATGATTTTTCTGCATTAGTTTGATAACTAAAGTCCTGTCCTGCCAGCCAATCAGTAAATTGATCATAGTCCTTTGTTGTTAATAAAAACTCTGATGGTGGATCAATTTGGTCATGTTCGAAATAATACTTTGTGGCATACTTAAAAATCAAACCTGAGCGCAATAATTCGGAAGCAACAACGGGTTGTTTTTCCAATTCGATACCCAGGTCAGGATCAATCCCGCCTCCATCAAATACTATACGTTCGTTTTGCGTTTTGAATTGGGTTATGAGCGAGTCTGGAATAGAACCTACACTACCATCCGATCGCCGGTGTGTATAGTCAAGTGCCTGTATACAACGACCACTCGGCACATAGTATTTTGCCGTGGTAACTTTCAACTGAGCATTGTAGCTTAATCTTCTTGTGGTCTGTACCAATCCTTTCCCGTACGATTTTTGTCCAATTAGTACTCCCCGATCATAATCCTGCATAACTCCTGCAACAATTTCTGATGCTGATGCACTTCCGCTATTTACTAAAACAACAAGGGGAATTTCAGTATCTACCGGGTTGAACCTGGAAATGTATTCCATATCATTTTCAATGATTTTGCCGTGTGTGCTTACAATAGGGACACCCTTAGGTAAGAAAATATTTGAGAGATTTACCGCTTCTATTAACAACCCCCCCGGGTTTCCTCTCAGATCCAGAATAATGCCTTCTGCACCTTCTTTTTTGAGCTTTATTACGGCATCTTTTACGTTTTTTGATGCGTTCATGGTAAACTCATTCAATTTCACATATCCCTTATTACCGTCAAGTATTCCGGAATAGGGGACATTATCGATTGTGATTTTTTCTCTTCCTATTTCAATATTGATGGGCTCTTTAATGTTGTATCGTTTTACAGATAAGATTACATCTGTATCATTCTGTCCTTTCATCAGTTGATTTATATCTTCTCTTGTTTTGCCTGTAATCGGAACATTATTAATTGCGAGTACCTGGTCACCTATAATTAATCCACTCCCGTCAGCAGGATATCCTTTAAATATCATTGAAATGTAGGTTCGACCGTCAACCCGAATTGTGGAAGCACCAATGCCACCATATTCACCAGTATTCATTGTTCGGTAATCCTCAATTCTGTCTTCCGATATGTAATTGGTATATGGATCCAATGAAGCCAGCATGGCATCAAGGCTGGTTTGCATCAATTTATTTGGATTGACATCCTCAACATAATAGGTCAGAACTTCTTTATAAAGGGAGGTGAATATACTCATGGATCTTGTTATCCTGAAATATCTATCACTAATGGTGAAAGCACTCAGGGCCACAATAGTGAGCAAAAAGATAATGAAGGTTTTTTTATTTATTCGAGGCATTTTGGATCTTAACTTCTTACGAATTTACGTCAAAAAATGGTTGATGGTTCCATAATTTTTTTAATCACTCCTATTTTACCCATATTAATTGAATTATTTTAAGAAATGCATCACTCTAAATGATAAATATCATGTAGAGTATTGCGGTATATCATTCAATTATTCCAAAATCATGGATAACTTAACCTTATTAAAAACAAAAAACACTAGTCATGATCACACGAAAAAGTAAATCAGCCGACCTAAATAGTAAACGGAATTTGTTTTTCAGTATTGGGCTTGTATTAAGTCTTTTACTGGTGATTACCGCATTTGAGTGGAAGTTCTATGATGACGGGCATTTGGCAAATATTAATGGGGATGTGAGTGGATTGTTTGAGGAAACATTTGAGATTCCTCCAACAGAACAGCCACCGCCACCGCCTCCCAAGAAAACTTCTTTTGTGAATATTGTTGAAGTACCTGATATTGAAGAAATAGAAGAGGATATTAATTTGAATCTTGATATTGATATTACCGAGGAAATGGTTGTTGAAGAAGTGGAAATAAGTGTTCCTGATGTTGAAGAAGAGGAAGCAGAGGAGATCTTTACAATAGTGGAGCACAATCCGCAACCAATTGGAGGATATGAGGCGTTTTATACTTATATGTATTCAGAAATTGAATATCCACGTGAAGCGCTTCGATCAGGAATTGAAGGAAAAGTGTTTGTTCAATTTGTTGTGAACAAAAATGGGGAACTAACAAACTTTGTAATCGTAAAAGGTATTGGTGCCGGATGTGATGAAGAAACCATTAGAGTACTTAAAAAAGCTCCAAAGTGGTCTGCAGGCAGGCAGCGGGGTAAACCCGTAAGAGTACAGATGATTTTGCCCATCAAATTTACACTTGCTGGGTAAAACCCGAAATTTCAATAAATGATTTAAAATTTTCTCGAGCCAAGATTGGTAATTGAGACCACGTTTTGAACGTGGTCTTTTTTGATATCTTAATAAATCCATTTTTATTAATGAGGTTTTTGATTTCTGATGCTGAAATTTCTGAAGCCTGGATATAATCCGGGGATTCTATATAATGTGTCCAGGGGTTATTGGAAATGCAGATAAAACAATCGTAATAATTACTAGCATTTTTATCCCAATTATTAAAATGTGTGTTGGCTATTGCATTTCCTGTTAAGTACAAATTGAACGTAAAGTAATTTCCCCACAGGCATATAATTCGATATGAGAAAGTAGTTTCCTGGTGGAAATACCTCGGATAATCCAGAACGAAATAGGGTAGGCCCTTGTAATTTTCACCGCGGGAAACTTTGGGAGACAGGTGTCCATAATTTGTGTAAATTTCAGGAAAATCTGACTCAAGGAATACCTTAATTTCGGTACTGCAACTTTTTAATAATTTCTGCAGTTTTGAAGCTACCGTGTTTTTAAGAATCAGGAAATTAATATCTTCAAGGCAGGTTAATTCTTCTCCAGAAAGGGAAACGGACATAGAGTTTTAATGTTTGTCCGGACGCTGGATAACTTTTATTACAAATTCATGCACGTCGCCGTCATGATCCCTTGCAGATATGTGAAGCATTGGATTATCAAGATCCAAATCAGCCTTCATTTCAACAATGTCAATTGACGATAGGTTATGATTTAATTTTTCCCGGATATCTAAAAGTGAATTTGTCAGTTCAACTTCAAGAGGGCTTGGATTATATGTTTCAGTTTTCATATATATAAAATTCTTAGCAAAAATAATTACATTCTAATAAGAGTAGATGCCCATGTGAAGCCACTTCCAAATGCAGCAAGACAAACAAGGTCACCATCTTTAATTTTCCCTTCATTCCAGGCTTGTTTGAAAGCAATGGGTATAGAGGCACCCGTTGTATTCCCATATTTCATGATATTATTGAATACTTTTTCTTCCGGCATTTTCAATGATCTGCGTACAAACTCGCTAATCCTGAGATTGGCCTGGTGTGGAATAAGAAGATCAATATCTTCAACCGATAGGTTATTGGCTTCAAGGGCTTCATTAATAACTTCGGGAAACCGTACAACAGCGTGTTTGAATACTTCGCGACCATTCATGTGGGCCTTAAATGATGGATCATGAATAATTTCTTCACTTAACCGTACTTTTCGGCTGCTTCCCGGATCTTTTACATAGAGTTCCTCTGCATAATTGCCATCGGAATGTATATGTGTAGATAATATCCCCTTTTTGTCCTGATCACTTGCTTGCAGAACCATAGCACCTGCACCATCTGCAAAAATAACGCTTACAGCCCTGCCTGCATCACTCAAATCCAAAGCGGACGATTGAATTTCAGACCCCGCAACTAAAACATTCTTGTACATACCCGTTTTTATGTATTGATCTGCAATGGATAAGGCATAAATGAAACCAGAGCAGGCGTTTCGAATATCCAGGGCAGGAATATCTATTAAACCTAATTCCCTTTGTAACAAAACACCTGTACCAGGGAAGAAATAGTCAGGCGAAATGGTTGCAACAACAATAAAGTCTATATCCTTGGCTTCCATTCCTGCCTGTTCGAGTGCCATTTTGCTCGCCTTGGTTGCCATATTGGAGTTCGTATCGGTATCAGGGTCGAACCAACGACGTTCTTTTATGCCTGTTCGTTCAACAATCCATTCATCAGACGTATCCATTATCTTTGACAGGTCATCATTGGTAACAATTTTTTCAGGCACATAGTATCCTGATCCTTTTATTATTGATTTGTACATTGGTCAAGCATTAAAAGTCCCTATTAATTTAAATAAAAAAATCAAAATATTTAGTCAAATAATGAATAATTACCATATTGATCGGCTGGTTGAGACTCAAGAATCATTTCTTGCTTATTTATTTCAATATTATTAACAATGGAAGAAACAGGATAGAACCCAAACTGAATTTCCAAAGTATCTTTTAAAAGTGACAAAGCATCAGAAACCGAATAGGATAGCCATTTTTTGGAATTTTCCACAGAAAGTATCAATGGTATAGATTCAGAAAAAGATGATAATTGTATGGAGGGAGGCCTGGTTATAATATTATATGTATGCAGTTGTTCTCCATTTACATCTTCAAATTCATCCCAAAATCCTGCCATTAAAAATGGTTGCTGCTCATTGAGTACAAATCTATACGGTACTTTGCCTTTTTTTGAAACATTTTTCCAGAAATACAACCCGTCCGCAATAACAAGGCATCGTCGTTTTTGCAGTGCATTTTTGTAAGCAGCCTTAATTTCAAGTAAATCTATTTCTGCATTAATAAGTCTTTTACTCACCGTTTTATTTTTACTCATTGAGGGTGGTAATCCCCAATAAAAAAATGAGAGACCATCCGGGTTTTCACTCGTGATAACTGGAAGTAACCGGGTAGGCGATGCATTGTAGTTCGGTTTGAAATTATCGGGTACGTCTATATTCAATGAAGAATGGAGTTTTTCATGGCTAGCTGATATAGTATATCGTTCAAACATAAAGTTCCTAATCTAATGAATCAACGTTAATTTGATGTATGACCTTGTAAAAAATCCATGGCCCGCTGTTCTGACCAATAAAATATATTGTTAAAATCAGAAAAACCACAATGGCCACCTTTCTCTGGTACTTCAAAATACACATAATCATTCTTTCCCATATCAGGGTAACAAGTTTCGGATAAGAAAGGATCATTCTGTGCATTAACTACCAATGCCGGAATCCTTATTTTATCAAGAAAATAAAGTGAACTGCACCTTTGATAATAATCATTGGCATCTTTAAAACCATGTAAGGGAGCAGTAACCATGTCATCGAAATGAAATACATGTTTCAACTTATCAACCATTTCAGGAGTAACCGGTTTTGGTAATGGGGGGTATTTACTTTTAAATTTACTCTTAAGGGTTTTTAGAAACCGTTGGGAATAGCCGAAGTTGGACCAATCCATCATTTTTTGACTACACCCTTTCAAATCCAGTGGAACACTGAATGTCACGGATGCTTTTATGAAAGGGTTAGAATCACCCATTTCACCCAGGTATTTCAGGACCACGTTACCACCAAGGCTAAATCCAATGATAAATATTGATTGATAACCTTTTGCAATTGCATGGTTTACTACTAATTCCAGGTCATCCGTTGCACCGCTATGATAGAACCGATTAGTAAGATTCATTTCACCAGAACAGCCCCTGTAATTCCATGCAAGTGCATCCGAGTGCATAAGCGTGTTTGCAGCTTTCATCATTCCAAGCATATACGGTTTCTCCGAACTGCCCTCGAGCCCGTGGCATATAATCACCAGGTATTTTGACCCAACTATTGACCAGTCCAGGTCAAGAAAGTCATCATCCGGAGTATCGATTCGTTCCCTTACCGGATTTATCCCATTTACCTTCCTGAACAAAGCAGGGTAAATGGTTTCAAGATGGGAGTTAACCAAAATGGAAGGATTTTTATAGGTTGAGGTTAGATTCAAGTAGATTTTATTTATGACTATAAGATGATTGTAAAGGTAATAATAGGGTGTTGATTTTGTAAAAAAATTTTCACCCTTAAACTTATGCTTACATGGTTGTTCGCTAGTTTTACGAGCCAAGCATCCTGAGCAAAGATAAAAACAATAAAAACGATACTGTTATTCCTACTTTTTATACCTGGATTAAAAGCACAGGTGCTACTGGATAATGCTCCTCATTCTGTGAAATGGTTTCAGGTTAATACCGAACATTTTAATGTTCTTTTTCCTGAGAATTTCGATTCGGAAGCAATGAGAATGGCAAATACGCTTGAACATTTATACAAACCCGTTTCTCAGAGCCTCAAGATTCAGCCTAAAAAAGTAGATATCCTTTTTCAAAATATGAATTCCATTTCAAATGGATTTTTTACACTGGCACCGCGCAGATCTGAGTTCTATACAATGTCACCCCAGGATTATAATTTTCTGGGAACCAATGATTGGTTAAACCTGCTCGCAATACATGAGTTTCGCCATGTTGTTCAAAACGATAAAAGTAATGTTGGATTCAATCATCTTATCTATTTGGTCCTCGGAGAATTTGCCCTTTCAGGAATGGGTTTTGCTTCAGTCCCAAATTGGTTTGATGAAGGTGATGCAGTAGTTATGGAAACAGCCCTGTCCAACAGTGGCAGGGGAAGAATACCATCGTTTAATATGGTAATGAGAGCGTCATTTCTTGAACGCGGGGCATTCAATTATCACAAACAGTATTTACGTTCGTTCAAGGACTTTGTACCCAACCACTATGTTCTTGGATACCATTATACTACCTATTTACGAAGAAAAACAAATGAAAATATCTGGGAACCCATAACGTTAAATGCATATAAAAAGTCATTTATACCTTTCAATTTTTCAAATTCTATTAAAAAGTATGATGGCAAATATGTAGTTAAAACATATAATGACCTGGCTGAAGATTTAACTCAAAAATGGAAGGCACAGTTAGAAGAAATGAAGCTAACTTCCTTTGAAAAGATTAATGTGAGGCAAAACTCAGTTTTTACAAATTACAATTATCCGCAGGCACTTCCTGATGGTGAGGTAGTTGCACTTAAAAATGGACTTTCTCATATTATAGAATTTGTTAAGATATCCCCCAATGGTGATGAAAAAAAAATATTCCGGCCAGGTGTTTTCAATGATCCTGGATATATTTCAGTGGGGAATGGTCTAATCACATGGACCGAGTATGAGTTTGATCCACGCTGGGCCAAGCGTAGCTACAGTGTTGTGAAAACATATGATATTGATAAAAAATCACTATCAATTGTTACAAACAAAACCAGGTATTCGGGGGCAACAATTTCTCCAGATGGCATACGCATCGCTGTTATTGAGTATTTCAATGACGGGAAATACCAGGTAAAGGTGATCTCGGCAAATCAAGGGAAATCGTTGAAGTACTTTGGTGAACCATCCTACATCTTATATTCCATGCCCAGTTGGTCAAATGACGGTACCTCGATTGTAGCACTGAAACACGGAAAAGGACAGAAATCCATTGTAATAATTGACTATGAATCCGGTGAGGAAACTACATTGGTGAATGCCACTGAAGAGAATATTGGACATCCTGTTTTATTCAACGATTTGCTTCTTTATAATTCTCCCTATTCAGGCATAGACAATATTTACGCACTGGACCTGAATAGTGGAAATCAATACCAGGTTACATCTTCAAAGTATGGCGCGTTTAATCCTTCAGTTTCAGATGATGGGAATTTTATATACTACAATGAATTCACGATAGATGGGATGGATGTTGTAAGAGTTTCAAACAATAAGGATTCATGGGTCACGAAAGAAGAGGCAATTGTACACAGGGTTGAATATTACAAACCTTTGGTTGAGCAGGAAAATAATGCAGATATCCTGAAATCTATTCCTGAAAATGATTATGAAATTACATCGTATAAGAGGGGTAAAAAACTATTGAACATCCATTCATGGGGGCCCTATTTCGGTACCTCTGTTTTTAACTATGAGATTGGTGTTACATTTCAGGATGTATTGAGTTTAAATACGGGTTTCCTGGGCTATGATTATAATGTTGATGATGGCACTGGAAAATGGAAATTTGACTATAGTTACCAGGGATTTTTTCCAATTATTGATTTCTCAGTCTACACAGGGAACCGCAAGATTGACCAACAAACAATTGCATTGCAAACAAGTGATACTTCATTCGTTGTAAAGGATGTAAAATATGAGTGGAAGGAGAAAGGATTAAGTACAGGTTTGCGGATTCCTTTAACACTTACAAACTCCAGGTTCAGTACAACCCTATCTATCGCAAATTACATAAGCACCAATTATGTACATGATATGAGTAATAATTATAATGGTGATGATATTTTGCTGCCAGAATTATTGTTTGACCAGCAGAGCGATGGTAATCTGCTAAATAATGAATTTAATTTTTCTGTATTCAACCTGTTAAAAAAGGCAAAAAGGGATATTCGTAGTAAATGGGGTCAGATTTTGTTTTTAGAGGGATTTTCAACACCCTATGGTGGAGATTTTGATGGAGGGTTGTTTGCAGCCACAACCTATTTGTATTTTCCTGGGTTATTTCGTCATCATAGCCTAAATTTTCTTGGCGCTTATCAGAAAAGAAAAATTACACTAGACCCAGATAATTATTGGTTTCAGAACAGGGTACCATTTCCCCGGGGGCAGTCAAGTTCAGCATGGGAAACCTTTTATACCCTTCGTACTAACTACGAATTCACTTTGTGGAATGCGGATTTAGCGTTAGGTCCCGTATTGAATATTCAACGCATTCGCACCCGCTTATTTTATGATTATGGTTATGGAGAAACGGATGTAACAAATCTTGACAGTAAACTGAAGTCACAGGGAAGCAACAATTATCAATCATTTGGAGGAGAAATATGGTTTGATTTTAATGTAATGCGACTTCAACCACTATTAAATGGTGGGTTCAGAATTGTAAATACCCCCGAATCAGGTGTGAAATTTGAAATTGTATTGGGAAATATCCAGATTTAATCTTATTTCACAATGTGGCTTTCAAAATTATGTTCGCATGAATTGACTAAAGTGATATTTAGGATTAATTTTGTCGTTCATTTTTAAAATAATTTATGGCTGAAGTAATTCGGATGCCTAAGATGAGCGACACCATGGAAGAAGGGGTAATCGCACAATGGCTCAAAAAAGAAGGGGAAAGTGTAAAATCAGGTGACATTATTGCGGAAGTAGAGACGGACAAAGCAACAATGGAGCTGGAATCGTACGAAGATGGTGTACTGCTTCATATAGGTGTTAAAGATGGTGAGGCTGTAGCTGTAGATGGTGTTATTGCCATAATCGGGGAAAAAGGTGAAAATATTGACGACCTGATAAATGATTCAAAGACTTCAGGTTCATCTTCTATTGAAAGTGCAGCAAGTCCTGAACCCGATTCAGAAGTTTCTGAAAACAATGAACAATTAAAGGAAGTTGACACCAGTGGTATAAATGCCACCATGGTAACAATGCCTAAAATGTCAGATACGATGACTGAAGGTGTAATTGCCAATTGGTTTAAAAAAGTTGGTGATGATATAAAATCCGGAGATATTCTTGCGGAAGTTGAGACGGACAAAGCCACAATGGAGTTGGAATCCTATGAAGATGGAAAGCTACTATACATTGGAGTGGAGGCAGGGGATTCGGTTCCAATTGATGGGGTTCTGGCAATTATTGGTGAGCAAGGTGCTGACTACCAAGCATTGTTGAAAGGTTATTCGTCTAAAAAAGAGGTAAGCGAACCTGTAGTAAAGGAGGGTACACAAGAATCCAAAGAATCCAATAAGGAACTTAAGGAAACGGGTATTTCTGTAGCGCCGGAAACTTCTTCAAATGGGCGCGTAAAAGCATCACCTTTGGCAAAAAAAATCGCTTTGGACAAAGGATTCAACCTGCAGCAAATCAAGGGCAGCGGCGATGGAGGCAGAATTGTTAAACGTGATGTGGAATCGTTTGTACCGGGGTCCGTTGCGGATGACAAAACACAGGTAACCCAACCGGTCCCATCAATTGAGTTACCAATGATTGTTGGAGAAGAAAGCTTCGAAGAGCAGACAGTATCGCAGATGCGTAAAATAATTGCGAAAAGGCTGGCAGAGAGCAAATTCACATCTCCGCATTTTTATCTTACCATGGAAATAGACATGGACAACGCAATTGCGGCTCGTAAGTCGATGAATGAAGTAAGTCCTGTAAAAATCAGTTTCAATGACCTTGTCATTAAAGCCGCTGCTGCAGCTTTACGTCAGAATCCCAAAGTAAATTCAAGCTGGCTGGGAGATCGTGTTCGCTTTAATAAACATATCCATATTGGTGTTGCAGTAGCTGTTGACGAAGGGCTGCTTGTTCCGGTTGTACGTTTTGCGGATAACAAAACCTTATCGCATATTTCAACTGAGGTAAAAGAGCTTGCAACTAAAGCCCAAAATAAAAAACTGCAGCCCGAAGAATGGGAAGGAAATACATTCACAATTTCTAACTTGGGAATGTTTGGTATTGAGGAATTTACGGCCATCATAAATCCCCCTGACGCTTGTATAATGGCTATTGGTGGTATCAAACAAGTACCTGTGGTAAAAAACGGGGAAATAGTACCTGGAAACACAATGAAAGTCACCCTTTCATGTGATCACCGTGTTGTGGATGGGGTTATTGGTTCGGCTTTCCTCCAGACTTTTAAAAGCCTTCTTGAAGATCCTGTAAGATTACTGGTTTAATTCCACAGCACAAATACTGCCAAAATGTCAATGGTATAGTATTTGATCATTGATGTCATAAATTGAATTTAATTATGTCAAAGATAAAATCTACAACCGTACTGGCAGTTTCCCACAATGGTCACGTGGCTATTGGTGCTGATGGTCAGGCAACAATGGGAAACTATGTTGCAAAAAGCAATGTAAAGAAAATCCGAAAACTACAGGATGGTAAAATTGTAACAGGTTTTGCCGGTTCCACTGCAGATGCATTTACATTGTTGGAGAGATTTGATGAAAAACTATCAAGTTACAGTGGCAATATGAAGCGGGCTGCAATTGAGCTTGCCAAGGACTGGCGGATGGACAGGTATCTTCGACGTTTGGAAGCTATGTTGATTATTGCAAATAAAGAAGAAATATTAATTGTTTCAGGAACAGGGGATGTTCTGGAGCCTGATAACCAGATAGCTGCAATAGGCTCTGGTGCTATGTATGCCCAATCAGCAGCCTTTGCATTAAAGAAACACGCAAGTAAATTATCTGCTGAAGAAATTGTGAGGGAAAGCCTCAATATTGCAGCTGATATCTGCATTTATACCAATCATAACCTGGTAGTTGAATCAATCAAAGAGTAGCCAGGAAGGAAAATTATTGCATTTTATTTTGACGATGCCTTCAGTGCTTTTTTAGCATTGTAAATAATATTTATAAAGAACATCAATATAAATACGGCATTAGCAAGACCCGCAAATTTTCGCAATTCCATCATTTGCAGCATATCGGATACAATCCTTACGATAAGCGAAACCTGAAATAGGGCAAACCAATAGTAGAGCGAATTGGTGAAAATGGTGATAGGTTGCTTCATGAACCCGGGGAGAATTATCGGACCATGAGCGAAAATCATTGTAAAGGTAAATCCCAGGAAAAATGAGTGTGTGATAATGTCATAGGAATTGTTTATAAAGTTTCCTGCAAACATAAAAACACCTGTGAGCAGCATCCAGATATAACCGGTAAGTAAGAGGATGGCGATGTACTTGTATTGTCCTGATTTTGTGATAGTAACTTTAATAATATCGAACTTCAATAAAATGACAGGAATAACTATCAATGCGGCAGCACTTACATATACCCCATAATCATCGCGAAAAAACAGGCCGGCTGCATAAGTGAAAAGGCTAAGGTAAATGATGCCGGTGACGTATTTTTTGGTTGGGAGAAATCGTGATAATTCTATCCTTTCTCCAATGATTGTAAACAAGATAAACATCATCCACCACGGAACCATCAATATGATTGATCGTCCGCCAATTAACCCGGCGGTTGCGACCACCCATCCTAAAGCTCCCATCATCATAATCCGATAAAAAGGCTCACGCGTTTGCCTGATCCACCAGAAATAAGAAATAACAAGACCGAGACTTGCAAATAGCTGGAGCCAAAGTGCTGCTTCCATATTTCCTACGATGAGAAATATTATACTGATTCCGGATGTTGCAGGGAAAATAAGATAATATAATTTTCCTGTTGGAAATGTCTTTTCAAAACAGATAACTGTTCCAAGAAAGCCCCCTGCCATTATTAATCCATGTGCTCCGGAAAGAGTTGATACCGGAATATCCCATCCAATTCTATACAGCCCGGCAAGTAAGCCTGCAATTAAAGAAAGTAGGATCCAGGGAGCTACCAGCAGATAAGTTTTCGGGTTGCTAAATCCTTTCATCAGGATCAGTCCTTAATTAAAACCATTAGCATTTTAAAAGGAGTTATAGCATCCAATGCATGCGGCTCGTTTGGTTGCATAATAAGAAAATCACCTTGCTTAAATTTTATATTCTCACCAGAGAGTATAAAGTTGGATTCGCCCTCCAATGCTTGCAAGAAAACCTGGAACGGTGAAGTGTGTTCGGTTAATGACTGTCCTGAATCAAATGAGAAAAGTGTAACATTCCCACTTTTGCCGGAGAGTATTTTTTTTGAAATAATACCATTTTCTGTGCTACCTATTGCATCGATTATTTTTTTATTAACAGCCATTTTTAGTTGAAATAATTTTAGTAATTATAAAAGACAAAAATATTTCATTTTTGAATTTATATGTTAAATAATTACTAATATTAGTATTGTATTGATCATATTTGGCTAATTACATTGGTTTACCACTATTCAGCAAATAATGCTCACTTTTTATCATAATCCACGTTGCTCCAAAAGCCGCCAGACTTTAAAAATCGCGGAATCTTCAAAAGAAAAAATTACTTTAATTAAGTACCTTGATAATCCTCCTACAGCCGATAAATTGAGGATTATTGTTGACAAATTAGGCCTGCCTGTAAAGTCTATTGTGCGAAAAAATGAAGCGATTTATAAAGAAAAGTATAAGGGCAAAGATATTACAGACAATGAATGGTTTAAAATACTTGAGGAACATCCGGTTTTAATTGAACGGCCGATTGTGATAAAAGGCGATAAAGCAGTACTGGGTAGGCCTCCGGAAAATGTTGAGCAATTGTTGTGATGCGTAGGGCCAGGGTGCAAATTTTAAAATAGAGGTACTAAAATTAGCCAAAAGATATTATCTCGAAACCGGCTTCAATCTACTGAATTACAAATTATCTTCAATTTCTTAATCAGGTTCGATAACTACTAAAATTAAATTGGTGTCTTAACCCCGACAAATCTACAATTAAGGCTACCCATTTTTGGGTATTGCATTTTTTTATGCCAAGGGCATGCCTTCGGTATAAATCAGCCTACCATCCAACTAGCTGATTATCTTAATTTTATATTTAGTCGGCTCATGACGATTCTGTCAGAGTCCGATATTTATCGTCGGATCCTGTGGGCGGAAAATTCACGTGAATTTTCCGGGTTAAATGTATTGATATTGAGGACTGAAGTCCTCTAACTTATTAGTGTACTTACCCCAGGCTTAAGCCCGGGGAAGTGGTTAACTATAATAGGGATTTAGCCCTTAAAATTTTACTACAATGTTTTGAGCTACTTAGTCTGTCTATAATGTCTCAAAAATAACAATCATGTATAACTCCGTCCTTTAGGGCGGAGAAACAATGGAAAGTAAGAATGGGCTTTAGCCCTGAAATAGGATGATTGTGGGCTAAAGCCTTTATTTCCTTTGCAATCAATCCATGATCTAAAGGACGTGGATATTAATAAATCAAGCAGTTTATGGACAGACACTTAGATGATTTGATGACTATTGAATATCAATACCTTGATACGTTCTTTGATCTCTATATTTAAATTCTATTAAATATTTCCCGGAGAATTTTACAAGCCATCCTGATCTCAGATTCTATAATCGTCAAAGGCGGCGCCAGCCGGATACTCGTGCGATTAGATAAGAAATAGTAGGTAATTACTCCGGAATTTATACCCTCTTTTACAATAGTATTTACCTGGTTTTCGGTTTTAAGTTCCAGAGCGAGCATAAGACCGATCCGTCTGATTTCCTTTATTTTTTTATGTTGTAACAGATGCTCGAAGAGAGCTCCTTTTTCGTCAACTTTATCAAGAACTCCCTGGTTAATGACATCAAGCGAGGCGTTGCCTGCCGCGCAACACACAGGATTGCCCCCGAAAGTTGTAATATGTCCTAACATTGGGTGATGTGAGAGTTCTGTCATAATATCCCTGGAAGAAATAAAGGCGCCAAGGGGCAATCCGCCACCAAGAGCTTTTGCAAGCGTTATAATATCCGGAACAATACCAAAATGTTCAAATGCAAATAATTTTCCCGTTCTGCCAAACCCTGTTTGTACCTCGTCGAAAATAAGCATCGTCCTGGTTTCATTGCATCGTTGGCGCAAATTCAATAAAAAATTATTGGAGGGTAATATTACTCCGGCGTCGCCCATTATGGGCTCAACAATTACAGCAGCCGTATTATTACTTATTTGAATCAGTTGATCATTATTGTTAAATTCAATAAATCGGATATCAGGTAACAGTGGTCGAAAAGCATTCTTTTTTTTCTCATTCCCAGATATACTGAGACTTCCGTGGGTATTGCCGTGATAGGAATTGCGAAAGGCAACAATTTCAGTCCTTCCCGTATGTCTTTTCGCAAGTTTTAATGCAGCTTCATTCGCCTCTGTCCCGGAATTAACAAAATATACATTGTTGAGTGTGTCGGGCAATTGTCGGGTTAGGTTTTTCGCGTAGAGTGTTACAGGTGACTGGATGTATTCACCATAAGCCATTACATGCAGGTATTTATCTGTTTGCTGTTTGATAGCTTCAATAACCTTTGGATGCCGATGTCCTGTATTTGCTACAGATATCCCGGAGATAAGGTCAATGTACTTCTCACCATTTGGTCCGAACAAGTATATGCCTTCTGCCTTTTCAACCTCAATCATTAAAGGATCAGGAGAGGTTGGCGAAAGGTATTTTATAAATTCTTCTTTTTCATGCGACATCCGAATGTAAATTTCTCAAAATAATAATTCATTTTTAGATATTATTGATTTTTGTAGTTGTAGTAGCAGGTCTTTACCGTTAGCAAAAAGTCGTATTCGTTTGCTGAAATCACATAACCCGGAGGCAGGTTGCAATAGATTTTGAATCGCTCCAACTCATCACCATAAAGTCCTGTCAATTGCCAAATCAATTCACTCTCGAAACGTTTGTCTACCTGGTCCCGGATGGCATCTTGTTTAAGGATCTCTTTTAATTTTCGCTTTTCTTTTCCCTCACGACTCCACCATTCCCACATCAGCGATGCAATGTTCATTACGGAAGGGGCTACCTCGTGTGCTTCACCCTGCAGGGTGCCATATGAGACACCCTCGAGTGGATTTGGCACTTCTTCAACCGAAAGCATTGATTCGGTAACGTCAATATCACCATATATTGTTACGTTTTCCAGTGGTGTTACCCTTCTTTTAAGGATGATCTTCTGATAGAATACATCACTTTTGAATCCACCGGGTATTGAGAAATAAAATGCCTCATAACCAACTGATGTAAAACGTATAACATGTGTTTTTGCAACATACATTGAAAAAAAGCCGGTTGGATCACTTACGGTAACCACACCGTTATTCCTGTTTAGGACGTGAACATCAGATAACGGATTTTCTATTCCTTCCTCCACAATTTCTCCTGTAAGAAGAATCAATCCTTCAGTTGTTCCGTACTGCCCGAAGGTTGGATATGGAATAAAGAAAATGAAAAGAAGATAAAAATAGACCGGTTTCAAACTGGCGACTTAAAGTGTTACCCTGGGTATTTGATTTTGTGATTTTGTAGTTTGTAAAAATACTGTTCTTAACTTTTGTGGAGGGAGATTTTTTAAAATATTATGTCATTTGTATCTTGGGGGTGAAATATTTAGAAATGCATCGTCGAATTTACCTTATCGCTTCTACTTTACTGTTTTGTTTGCCTGGTTTTTCACAACAGTCACTCAAGCTTCCAAAACAGGAGCAGATACATCAACTTGTGAGGTATTTTGAAGTCAACAGGCAGTTCAATGGTAGTATTCTAATTGCCGAACATGGTAAAGTTATTTATGAAAATGCCATAGGTTGGGCTGATAAGGAAAACGGAGATGCCCTTACGCTTGCTACGCCCTTTTATCTGGCATCTATTTCGAAAACATTTACCGCTGTTGGTATAATGCAACTTAAAGAAGAAGGAAAGTTTAATTATGATGATAAAATATCAAAGTATTTTCCTGAACTGGGATCAATTGGACAAAAGATTTCTATACGGAATTTGCTGAATCATAC
>CAZONK010000025.1:0-22547 GCA_964581095.1 uncultured Roseivirgaceae bacterium | reverse complement strand
ATACCCGGAGGAGATCCGGCAAACTATATTTATACCTGGGATATTTCCGGGTTACCACCTTCAACAACTGTGGTAGCAGGATCGGGTACACCGTTCCAATTTATTTCACTCGAATATTTTGATCCTGTTGTAGGCGGTGTACTTGCAGTTACTACGCAGGATAAAGTTTCGTTATGTATTAGTCCTCCGGAAACATTGGGTATTACGATTTATGAGACCCCTGTAATGATCTTAGTCAGTTCCGATCCCGATGGAATAATCTGTGAAAATGAGTCTGTAACATTTACCGCCACGGATTTATTGGGTATTGCCATAACATTTGATTTTAAATTAAATGGAAGTACCGTACAAAGTGGCCCTTCTAATGTATATACCACTATTGCACTCCCTACTATCAATAGTGTTACTGTTACCGGCATAGCTCCTGGTGGAAATTGCCCCGGACTAAGTGCACCCCCTCTGGTACATATTGTAAATCCACCTCCGGGAATATTTAACGTGTCCGGAGGAGGACAATACTGTGCCGGGGGTATCGGTGTTTTAATAGGATTGGATGGGAGCGAACCTGGAATATCATATGAGCTGTACTTAAACGGAAATCCAACAGGTGTAATGAGTACTCCCGGAGGTGGCGCTTTTTCTTTTCCGGTACAAACACTAGCTGGGACATACACGGTGAATGCAACTACCGCGTCAAATTGTTCTTTGTTCATGGGCGGTAATACAACCATTTCGATTGATCCATTACCTGCTATTTTTAATGTAAGTGGGGGTGGGGATTTTTGCCTGGGTGGATTAGGTGTATCCGTAGGCCTTGATAATTCAGAAGTTGGAATTAATTATCAACTTTATCGGAATGGCCTTCCACAAGGGGCTGCTTTACCAGGATCTGCACTACCCCTTGACTTTGGATTACAGGCAATTTCCGGAAACTATGATGTCCTGGCTACCAATCCTGTTACTTTCTGTTCCCAGAATATGGCAGGACCTGTTATTGTGAATGGGATTCCTGTGCCTGATGTAGTTGTTACCAATAACAGTACAAATATTTGCTCCGGTGAAAGTACTGATATCAACATTTCAGGCAGTGTTCCAGGTTCAACGTTCACATGGACTGTTACTGTTAGTGATGCATCACTAACCGGAGCAAGTGATCAACTGAATCCACAACCAATCGGTACTATTATTAGCCAGATTCTTAGTAATAATGGCACTTCATTACAAACTGCTTTCTATGAAATTACACCAACAGGTCCTGCCCCAACATTTTGTCCCGGTAATAGCCTGGTAGTAGATGTAATTGTACATCCGAATCCTACTGCAACCATAGACGGGAGTGCGTCCATTTGTAGCGGATCATCAACCCCAATTACATTTGAAATTACAGGACAAGTTCCTTTTAACCTGGTTTACAGCGATGGTACTACAAATACAACACTAAACGGCATTGCCAACTCTCATATTCTCAATGTGAGCCCAACAGAATCTACTGACTACTCAATCGTATCCGTTACGGATGCAAATGGGTGTACACAAACAAATCCGGGAGGTATTGTAACCGTTATCGTTGAAAAAGCAGTTGCTGATTTCACAACAGAACAGGAATTGGAGGGATGTGGACCATATGAGATCACTTTTACAAATAACAATATATTACCAGGAGTGAGCTATGAATGGAGTTGGGGAGATGGATCCGTAAATACAATAACCTCAGATCAAAATGTTAAACATACTTTTAGTAATGCATCTACTACATCTGAGGTTTCTCTTAATGTTACACTTACAGCTACGAATGATGCCCTGGGTTGTGAAAGCTTTTCAACCAATCAGGTAATTCTGTTCCCTGCAGTAAATATTGATATTGACCCCACTGCAAATGAAGGTTGCAGTCCGGTGAATGTAGGATTTGTAAATAATTCTCAGGGTGTTTCGTCTCATAAGTGGTTTTACCGTGAAAAAGGTACTTCCCAGGAAAACGAAGTAAGTACAGATCCATTTGTGTCTTATCAAATTCAGAATACAACCAGTACTTCCTTGGTCTATGAAGTTGTCTACGAAGCTTCAAATGGTAATTGTTCTGAATCCATTATTACAGAGGTAGTTGTGTTGCCTGAACTTGCTCCATCATTTGAAGTTATGAATAATCCGGTTTCGATTCTGGACTCTCCGCATGCAACGGTTGAAAATACGACACCAATTAAAAACGCATGGGAATACATATGGGAATGGGGAGATGGGAATACAACTTCTGCGGTTGACCCGGGAAGCCATACCTATGTAAATAGTTTTGGTGATCTTACGTACGGTGCCTATGAAATAAAGCAAAATATTTATTATGAAGATGAAAATGGTAAATGTGAAGCAACTGCATCAATGATATTTAATGTGGTTCCGGTGGTCCCTAAAGTAGATTTTGAAGGTGATATTTTGGAAGGATGCAGGCCCCTGACTGTAAACTTTACGAATTTATCAGTGGCAATTGATGAAGAAAGTGTTTCATGGGAGATCATTAATTCAAAGGGAAAAATAGAAGGTGCTTCATCATTGTACAATACTGATTTTACTTTTTATGATGCAGGTGATTATACGATTCGGTTGTCAGCAAGTAATTCGATTGGAGCAATAGAGACAGAAACTAAAGAGTTTTATGTAACAGTTTACGATATCCCTGATGCGGATTTTGATGTACGTCCTGACAAAGTATTTTTGCCTGACGGTGTCGTATTTACCAGAAATTATAGTTCCCCCGAATCAGATGAATTCTTTTGGGTATTTAATTTGCAGGATTATAATGATAATGAAGGACTTGAAGCTGGCCTTATTTCCACAGAATACGAGCCTGAGGTACAATATGAAGTACCGGGGTTCAAAGATGTAATGCTGATAAGTACAATCAGTTCCACAGGTTGTACAGACACCCTGATTGTTGAAAAAGCTGTTTTTGTTGATCAGGGTGGAAATGCCAGGATTCCGAATGCTTTTACACCTAATAAAAACGGACCCGGGGCAGGGCTTGGAGGAGGCGGCAGTAATGGGTCGGGTGGGTTTAATGAAGTATTTATACCTGTGGTTCAGGGCCTTTCGGATGAACCGGGATCATTTCACATGTTTATTTTTGATCGCTGGGGAAATCTGCAATTCGAAAGTTGGAGCAGGGAGAATGGTTGGGATGGATACAGCAAAAATGGCCGCCTCTTACCTTTGGGCGTCTATGTATATAAACTGGAACTTCGTTTCCAGGATGGGACTACTGGATTTAGAATAGGTGACGTAACCCTCATCCGTTGATTTTCATTGTGAATTAATTACTACACTGAATTTTTTATTTGCTGTCAGATTTAATTAATGTTAAATTTGCAGACTTTTACCCATTTTCAGTCAACAGTTATCGATGAATTTCTCAGATTCACTGGACAAGCATACAATTTTCAACAAAGTAGCGAAGGCTGCGTTAAAAATAAACGTACCTGTATATGTTGTAGGTGGTTTTGTTCGCGATTTAATGTTAAACAGGGTTTCCAGGGATATAGATTTTGTTTGTGTAGGTAGCGGCATGAATCTGGCAAAAGAAGTTGCTTCGTCATTAGATAAGGGTGTTAATGTCACTTACTTTAAGAATTTTGGTACGGCAGCCATCCAATATAAAGGATGGGATTTCGAGTTTGTTGGTGCAAGAAAAGAGTCATATTCGCGGGATTCCCG
Source organism: uncultured Roseivirgaceae bacterium (assembly GCA_964581095.1). Taxonomy (GTDB): domain Bacteria; phylum Bacteroidota; class Bacteroidia; order Cytophagales; family Cyclobacteriaceae; genus SZUA-230. The sequence continues at coordinate 18,845 of CAZONK010000025.1, read as the reverse complement.
TAAGCCGGTTGTTGAAGATGGAACCTTGGAAGATGACCAGTTACGACGCGATTTCACAATCAATGCGTTAGCTATTAGCCTGAATAAAGATGATTTCGGGGTATTGGTTGACCCGTTTAGTGGATTAAAAGACCTGAAAAGAAAAATACTGCGGACTCCTCAGGACCCTGACATAACATTTTCAGATGATCCTCTCCGGATGATGCGGGCAATCCGCTTTGCCACACAACTTGGGTTTGATATTGAGCCTGATACTTTTGAAGCCATTATCAGAAATGCAGATCGGCTAAAAATTGTATCGCAAGAACGAGTCACCGACGAATTAAATAAAATCATTCTTTCTCCCGTACCATCTTATGGGTTTAAACTTTTGTTGCATTCAGGACTTCTAAAAATATTCTTTCCGGAATTACTGGATCTTCAGGGAGTTGAAACCATTGAAGATAAATCACACAAAGATAATTTTTATCATACATTGAAAGTATTGGATAATTTATCAATAATGTCTGATTCTCTCTGGCTTAGATGGTCTGCCATTTTGCACGATATTGCCAAACCAAAAACCAAGCGGTTTGATCCCAGGCGAGGCTGGACATTTCATGGTCATGAAGATAAAGGTGCAAAGATGGTATCTACTATTTTCAGGCGATTGAAATTACCACTTGATAACAAAATGCAGTTCGTAAAAAAATTAGTACGTTTGCATCTTCGTCCGATTTCGCTTATAAAGGATGAAATTACGGATTCAGCAGTACGCCGGTTACTCTTTGAAGCAGGAGACGATGTTGATAAGCTGATGCAGCTATGCAGGGCTGATATTACTTCAAAGAATAATGTGAGAGTAAAACGATACCTGGCTAATTTTGATAGGGTTGAGCGGAAATTAAAGGAAGTTGAGGAAAAGGATAAGGTTAGAAATTTTCAGCCACCATTAACAGGAGATGTAATCATTGAAGCTTTAAACATTAAACCTTCTAAAGTTGTTGGCGACATCAAGGATGAGATAAAGGAGGCAATACTTGATGGAAAAATTAGTAATACCCGTGAAGAAGCTTATACCCTTATGCTTGATATTGCAAAAAGGAAGAATATTATAAAAACGGAATAATTTTTGAATGATTATTAAAAAAACAAGAAAATGAAATTTACTAAATTTATTTTACTGATTATATTCAGCTTTACAATGACATTGGCAAGCGCGCAAAGTCAGGAGGAGTTAAAAAAAATGTTTCGGGATACATACAACCGGGCATTGACCTACAATGACAGGTTTGAAGCAAAAAGTGCGTTGTATCGACTAATAGCCCTTGAACCACAAAATGATTCCATTCTGGCAACTTTGGCATATTTGTATGTAGATGCAGGACAATATGCTTCCAGTGCTCTCGTGAGTCAGGATGTTTTGAAACTTAATCCCGGTAATGCAGGTGCATTGGAAATGAGCGGTTTTTCATATGAAAAGCTGGGCCTCAAAGACAAATCACTTGAGAGTTATGAATTGCTATTTCTATTGACGGATGACTTTCAGATACTTTACAAAATGGCATTTCTTCAGTTTGATCTTGGGAAGTTCCAGCAAGCCCTGGCAAATGCGGATATTCTTCTTGAAAAACCTGAATCCAAAGAAGCTTCAGTTTACTATACAGAAGGAGAGGAAGAAAAAGAATATCCAATTTCTGTTGCCATTTTGAACTTAAGAGGACTTGTTTACAAAGAGCTTGGCAACATCGAAGAAGCAAAAAAAAGCTATGAGGAAGCATTAACGATTGCACCAGGATTTGTCCTAGCCAAAGAAAATCTTGCTGCGTTAGATCAATAGCCGTTTATAAAAATTGTGGAAAGTCCTGTAATTAAAATTATGGGACTTTTTATTTTTATAGAATGTTGCTTAATGCATGCAACCCTGCAAATAACATGATGTCTTTAAGTTGAAGAAAGAAGATTTGGAACGGGGATTTACCAATATCCATCAGGATTTGATTATCAGGTCCCAGGAAGGAGACGGGAGTGCGCAAAATGAACTTTATACGCTCTACTCAAAGGCAATGTTCAATACTTGTTTACGAATTACGAACAATTATGATGATGCTGAAGATGTATTGCAGGAAGCATTTGTTAGTGCATTCCAAAAATTGTATTCATTCCGTGGTGATTCTTCTTTTGGTGCATGGCTTAAACGCATAGTTATAAATAAGGCGATCAATCATATCAAGAAAAAGCATTTGGAGGTGTCAGAATTTGATATTGATAGACATGATTTAGCCTTACAACAGGATGAACAGATTGATTACGATGAGAAAATTTTTGAAGTAAAAAAAATTATGGAAGCGATAAAGAATTTACCTGATGGGTACCGATTGGTTTTCTCCCTCTATTTACTGGAAGGTTATGATCACCAGGAAATTGCTGGCATTTTGGGTATTTCAGTATCTACTTCTAAATCGCAGTACAACAGGGCAAAGAAAAAACTCAAGGAACTTTTGATTGCTTAAAAATGAAAAAAGGCCATAGGGATAAGTTAGAGGATTTCATCCACATCAACCGGGAAGCTTTTGATTCAGAAGAACCAAAGAGGAAGGTATGGGTGCGATTTTCTGAAAAAGTGACAGCATCCGGACAAAAGAAGATCGATTTTAGCTGGTTGTGGAAAGCTGCTGCAATAATTTTCTTTGGACTAAGTGGGTATTTGTTTTTAAGGGAGAATGATGTGAATTCCAATTTAGCATCTACCAGTTCTGCTGAGATGGTGGAGTTTCAGAATGCTGAAAACTATTATAATTCTTTGATACACTCAAAACAGTTGGAACTCGGTGAATATATTGACAAGGACAGCCCTTTTTATGATGATTTTAAAAAAGATATTGTAGAACTGGATTCAATTTATTCAGAGTTGAAAACCGAATTTGACTATAATAATGATGAAATGATTATGGAAGCGATGGTACGAAACCTTCAGCTTCGGATAGAAATCATGGATCGTCAATTGAAAATTATACAAAAAGTAAAAAAACTAAACAAGAATAAAAATGGAGTCGCTATTTAGATCAGCAATAATTATTTCGTTAATCTTTACAGTCACAGTCACCGTTTCTGCGCAGGTTGAACGTAAGAGGGAAATTAACAAATCGTTCAATGTAAACGAGAGAAGTACATTGTCAATTACCAACAAGTTTGGAGATGTTCATATCAATAGTTGGGATAAAAATGTAATAGAAGTGGAAGTGACGATCACTGCAAGGAAAAGAAGCGAATCTAAGGCAGAAGAAGCACTGGAAAGTGTACGAATTGACTTTGATGAGTCATCCTCCGGGGTGGAAATTGAAACATTTATTAGGGGAGGCATAAACAATCGGAATGGCGAGAAACTTACAATTGACTATGTTATCAATATGCCAGAGACAAATGATTTAAATGCAAAAAACAGCTACGGGACATTGTATGTGGATGACATTTCAGGAAAAGTGTACCTTAAGATGGCTTATGGAGAAATTAAAGTTGGGGAACTTAAAGGAGAGACAGAGATCAAGCTTTCATATGGCAATGGGGAGGTTGACAAAATGGGTAATGGAGAATTGTATGCAGGTTACTCAAATCTCACAATTGAAGAAATGGGAGATGTTGAAATTACGAGTCAATATTCGAACCTGGATATTCAAAAATCGAAGGACATATCAGTTAGCAACAAGTATGGTAATATGATGGTGAATGACATTCAAAGCCTGAAAGGAAGTTCAAAATATGGCAAGGTTGCAATTCGCAGGCTTTATAACACCCTGGTTCTGGATATTGCTCACGGTAGTGGTGTAAAGGTACAGTGGATATCAAAAGACTTCAACTGGATCGACATTGATTCCAGTTATTCCAGCTCTTCTTTAATGTTTGAAAAAGGCTTTTCTGCTGAGTTGGAGGGATATTTTAAATATTGTGACCTTAAGTATGATAAAGAAGATTTTGATTTCAGCTACATCGATAAGGGAAATACATCCAATGAATACAAGGGGAGAATCGGTTCAGGAAGAGGAAATGCCAAAATTAAGCTGCAATCTGATTATGGAAATATCCGTATAGGATATTCATCTTTATAAATTATTGAAGGCTGGTAATGTCTACCGAGGTTGTGGAAGAGTCAGTAACCTTACCCTCCTCGCATTTCAGAATCCTGTAGGAAGTGTTTTTAATCAAATTATGGTCATGAGTGGCCATAAAAATAGAAGTTCCGCTCCGGTTAATTTCTTCAAATATTTTAAAAATTCCTTCAGAAACTTCCGGGTCAAGATTACCTGTTGGCTCATCAGCAATAAGCAATACAGGCTCATTTAGTAGTGCCCGGGCAATAACAACGCGCTGTTGTTCACCACCAGAAAGCTGGTAAGGGAATTTGCCGGAAATTGAACCTAATCCCACCTTCATCAACACATCGGCAAGTCGAACTTTTATTTTAGACTTTTCTTTCCAACCTGTTGCCCTCATTACAAACTCAAGGTTTTCCGCAACCGTCCTGTCTTCAAATAGTTGGAAATCCTGAAATATAATTCCCAGTTTCCTTCTCAATTGAGGGATTGTAGATTTTTTGACTCCCCGAATTGATACACCTGCTACTTCAATATCTCCCAGTCGAAGTTCAAGGTCTGCGTACATGGTACGTAATAATGAGGATTTACCACTTCCCGTCCTGCCTACAAGAAACACAAATTCGCCTTTATCAATTTCGAATGATACCTCACTCAGGACAATATTGTTATCCTGGAATATAGTAGCGTTTTGAATACGTACAACCGGATCGTTTTCGAATGACATGGATCAGATGTTTAATTCCTGAAGTTTACCAAAAGGGATTTCCTCAATTAATGTTTTAAATTGCTTTTCCTTTCCCTCAATTCCAAATTTTTCAAGATTTTTAAAGGGTCTGTCTGTGCGAAAATAAGCGACCAAAGCAAAATTATCATCGCGGATCTGGATATAGTCGGGTATCTTTTCCTTCCCTTTTACCTTGATTATATACATATTTTATCAACCGGCTGATTCCTGTGCTTTTTTGTGGTCAGCAAGAAATTGGGCTAGTCCTTTATCTGTCAATGGGTGATTTAGTAAACCTGTAATTACTTTGTAGGGACACGTTGCTACATGCGCTCCAATTTCAGCACATTGAAGCAAGTGCATTGTGTGCCTGATGGAAGCCGCAAGTACTTGTGTTTCATAGCCATAGTTATCAAAGATCAGTACTATTTGTTCAATCAAAGCTACGCCATCAAATGCGATATCATCGAGCCTGCCGATGAATGGGGATACAAATGTGGCACCTGCTTTTGCCGCCAGCAATGCTTGGCCGGCAGAGAAAACAAGTGTACAGTTTGTCCGGATCCCTTTCCCACTCAGGTATTTGATTGCTTTAATACCCTCCTTGATCATTGGTATTTTAACTACAATCTTATCATCAATAGCAGCCAGTATTTTCGCTTCCTTAATCATGTTTTCGAAATCTGTGGCAATAACTTCGGCACTTACATTATCCTCAACGATATCACAGATAGCTTTATAATGAGCCATGATATTGTCCTCACCGGTTATTCCTTCTTTTGCCATTAATGATGGATTTGTAGTTACTCCATCAAGTACACCCAAATCATATGCGTCTTTTATTTCTTTCAGATTAGCAGTATCAATAAAAAATTTCATTAGGGGGTGTTTTAAAGTTAGAATTTAAATATAGTAGCTTATCTTAAATTATAAAACCGTGGTTTGAAAATAAAAAGTGGCAAACCCATATCGCACCGCTACAACTGACTACCCTTGCTTCCTTCCGGACCTGGGGGATTCGACAGGAGCTGGTCGTATCGATTTGCCACTGCAAAGTTAGAGGTAATATCATTAAACCTGAGATTGTTTAATAAAAATCATCAGGACATTTTCTTACCTTAAATTTTCTGTAGGAAAAGGAGCAAAAGGCAAAATTGAATATTTATTTCGATGTAGTCTTAAATAAAATCAGGGAAATACGGTTTTTTTAGTATAATTGTTCAAAACAAATAACGAACTATGGGAAAAGGCGATAGGCGAACAAGACGTGGTAAAATTACCAAGGGGACATTTGGGGTGAGAAGGATGAAAAAAAAGGTAAAAGTTGTTGTAAAGAAAACCAGATCTAAAACCAAAAAGAAAGCCACAAAAACAAAGAAGGAAACTGAAAAATAATAAAGAAAGTAAATATTCATTGATTTTCTAATGAACATGTTTATACCTTTGGATCTAAGAATGAGAAAAAATACAAATAATAATTATTGGTGGTGGCAAATAGAAAATTCTATTTGTTGAACCGGTAAATTATGTTTAATGATAAATATAAGCCTGCTGTTTCAGCGGGTTTTTTTATGCTTTTGTATTTAGATTAGTTGAGGTAAAAATGAAAAACGAAATAAAAAAGTATCAATACAAGGTAAACAGGTTAAAAATGCTGGCAGATATTATCAGCCCGGTAAGCCTGTTTCTCCGCCTTCGTGACGAATTTACGCAAACACTTTTACTTGAGAGTAGCGACTATCATGGTGCTGAAAATAGCAAATCTTACATCTGTTTTGATCCTCATGCTTCATTTGAGATAGCGAATTCTATAGCAAAGTTCAAAATGCCTGATCAGCTACAAATAGAATTTTCTGTGGATACAGAAAGCAAAGCAGTTGATTTATTGAATCAATTTATTTCTGCTTTTGATATTGATGATAACAATGGTTCTGAAATTGCACGAGGTGTTTTTGGTTACATCAATTATGAAGCGGTCAGGTATTTTGAGGATATTGAATTCACAAGAAAAACTGAATCAGAAATACCCGAGATACGTTATCAATTCTTCAAATATATTATCGTTATCGATCACTTTAAAAATGAGTTGTTTCTATACCATTTCATCAAATTGACTGATCCCTTTGATTCTTCATTTGACCAGGTGGTAAATATTATTAAGAACTTTGATGTACCGTCCTATCCATTCAGAAAGAAAGACGAAGAAAAGTCAAACTATACAGATGATGAATTCTTAAAAATCCTTCAAAAGGGGAAGGATCATTGCCAGGCAGGAGATGTTTTTCAAATTGTACTTTCAAGAAGATTTCAGTCAAAATTTAAAGGAGATGAATTTAATGTTTACAGGGCCCTCCGATCAATAAATCCTTCTCCTTACCTTTTTTATTTTGATTATGGTAATTATAAAATTTTCGGTTCTTCTCCTGAAGCGCAGATAGTTATTAAGGATAACATGGCAAGCATATTTCCAATCGCCGGCACATTTCCACGAAGCGGATCAGATGACAGCGATCAGCAAAAAGCCATAGAGCTTGCAAACGACCCGAAAGAGAACAGTGAACATATTATGCTTGTTGATCTCGCACGAAATGATTTGAGCCGTAAAGGGAATGATGTTAAGGTGAGTTCATTCAAAGAAGTGCAATTTTATTCGCATGTGATCCACCTCGTTTCAAAAGTTACTGCAGTGCTCAATAATCAGGACAACGCAATCCAAATTGTAGCCGATACATTCCCTGCCGGTACACTATCGGGAGCACCAAAGTACAGGGCGATGCAACTCATTAATGATCTTGAAAGTACCACCCGAGGCTACTATGGGGGTGCCATTGGATTCCTGGGTTTTAATGGGGATTTTAACCATGCCATAATGATCCGGTCCTTTTTCAGTAAGAATAACACACTTACTTACCAGGCTGGAGCAGGGGTTGTGGCAAAATCAATCATAAGCGCCGAATTAAATGAAGTAAATAATAAGTTAGGTGCTTTGCGTGCAGCTATCAACCTGGCAGAAGAGTTATGAAAATACTTGTACTTGACAATTATGATTCTTTTACGTACAACCTGGTATTTATGATCAGGGAACTCGGTTATAGGGATCTTACGATAGTGCGAAATGACCAGATCAAGCTAGAAGATGTTAGCATCTATAATAAGATTCTTTTATCGCCGGGGCCCGGGTTACCTGGTTCAGCGGGAATAATGAAGGAAGTGATACAAGAGTATGCAGGTTCAAAAAGCATTTTGGGTATTTGCCTGGGCCACCAGGGAATAGCTGAAGTTTTTGGAGCTTCATTGTTTAACTTAAAAACGGTACTACATGGAGTTGCCGGGAAAATGAATGTGTTGGATCGGACAGAGTATCTTTTCAACAATCTGCCTGACAATTTTAGTGCAACACATTACCATTCGTGGGCGGTTGAGCCTGATTCACTCCCCAAAGACCTGGTAGTAACTGCAAAAGATGAAAACGATATGATTATGGGTTTACATCATATCCGGTTTGATGTCAGAGGTTTACAATTTCACCCCGAATCGATACTAACCGAGCATGGAAGTATAATGCTTGATAACTGGATAAAAAACTGATCTCAATGAAAGATATTTTACAAAAAGTTACAGCATTTGAAAAACTTAGTAAGGAAGAGGCGAGGGATGTTCTGACCAACCTGGCAAACGGCGCATATAACGAAAGTCAGATGGCATCTTTTATCACTACGTATTTGATGCGAAGTATCACAATCGATGAAATCGCGGGTTTTCGGGAGGCTATGCTTGATTTATGTATCAAAGTTGATTTTTCGGATCTGGACCCAATGGATTTATGTGGTACAGGAGGGGATGGTAAAAATACATTCAACATTTCGACATTGTCCTCATTTATCGTGGCAGGAGCAGGGATACCTGTCGCTAAACATGGAAACAATGGAGTTTCTTCGGTCTGTGGATCTTCAAATCTTCTGGCATCACTTGGATACAATTTCACTAATGATGGATCAGTTCTGCGGCAACAACTAGAAAACAGCAGTATTTGTTTTCTGCACGCGCCGTTGTTTCATCCCGCAATGAAAAATGTTGCAGCAGTTCGTCGTGACCTGGGAGTTAAAACCTTTTTTAACATGCTGGGGCCTTTGGTTAATCCCAGTTTCCCAAAAAAACAAATAATTGGGGTTTTCAACCTGAAATTGGCGCGAGTGTATGGTTATCTTCATCAGGACCTGGATAAAAAATATGCAATAATTTACTCTTCCGATGGTTATGATGAGATTTCACTCACAAGTGAATTCAAATTGATTTCTAACACTGGAGAGGAAATTATTACTCCGGAGGAACTGGGATTTGAAAAATTAGCAAAAACAGATATTTATGGAGGTGAAACCGTTGAGGACGCCTCTGAAATTTTCATGAATGTGTTATCTGGAAAAGGAACCGAAGCACAAAACAATGTAGTACTGGCGAATGCAGGGATAGCAATTAAAACATATCTGGAAATCGGGTTTGAGGAAGCCATAGCCAGGGCAAAGGAGTCCCTGGAATCAGGTAAGGCATTGACTTCACTTAAAAAATTACTGGATACAAAAAACAACCCTAAATAGCATGAATAAGAAATCGTCATGATTGATTTTATACACATTAACATATTAACGATCAAATACACCATGGCACCAATAACCACGGACTTTTGCCCGTGGATTAGAATCAAGTTAAATCATGTAAGTATTACCACGGGCATATGCCTATGGATTAGAACCAAGTTAAATTATTTAAGTATTACCACGGGCTTCAGCCCGTGGACAAAAGCAATTTATGGCAGGTTTTGGCGCACATTTTTGCTTAAAAATTGTGACAAAACATTGAGGATTAAAAAACACTAAACTGTTAACAAATGAAATCAGGTAATATTCTGGACAAGATCGTAGCACATAAGATCAAAGAAGTAAATGGCGAACAGCAGCATAAGACAGAGTTTCCATGTCCCCCTTTGGAGGCCCGCCCGGACGAGCCATTCGGACGGGGGGGGTAGGGGGAGGAATAATTGAGAAATTAAACGATCAGTGAATATAAAACGCAAAATAATATCAAATGAAATCAGGTATTTTGGCTAGGATTATAGCACATAAGATTAAAGAAGTAAATGAGAAGAAAGAACTCATTCCCGTTAAACTTCTTGAAAAGAGTGTCTATTACGAAACTGAGGTAGTTTCATTAAAAAGATATATCCTGCGAAAGGATAAAACAGGGATAATTGCGGAAATAAAGCGTAAATCCCCTTCTGTGGGTATTATGAATGAAAATATATCCATCGAACGCATATCCATTGGATATATGCAGGCAGGTGCATCTGCATTATCAATACTTACTGATTCTCATTTTTTTGGAGGTAGCACCGATGACCTGATGACAGCCAGGAAGTTTAACTACTGCCCGATTCTGAGGAAGGACTTTATTGTGGATCCCTATCAGATCATTGAAGCTAAATCGATTGGCGCAGATGCGATTTTGCTTATTTCAGCAGTTCTGGAAGAAGCCAAATTAATTGAACTAGGCTCTTTTGCTAAAAGCATTGGCCTTGAAATTCTGGTAGAAATTCATAATGAGAAAGAATTGTATGATTCTGTTATAAATAAATGCGACGTCATTGGGGTAAATAACAGAAACCTTGAAACTTTTGAGGTGAACATTCAGACAAGTCTGGATTTATTAAAAACACTTCCTGACGAAATGGTTAAAATTTCTGAAAGTGGGATTTCCAGCCCTGACGATCTGATAACGCTCAAAAATGCCGGGTACGATGGTTTTTTAATCGGGGGGTTATTTATGTCACATTCACGACCCGAAAAAGCATGTCAGCAGTTCATTAATAAAGTTAAAATCTAAATTCAGGTGGATAAAATAGAAGAGTAAGATGAACCCTAAAATTAAAGTTTGTGGATTGCGGGACCAGAAAAATATTCAGGAGGTTATTGCCCTGAAACCGGACCTTGCAGGATTTATTTTCTACAAAGGGTCACCCCGGTATGTTGGCCAGGAATTTCCTGTTCATTTTATAAATGATTTACCGGATTCGATTGAAAAGATAGGAGTGTTTGTAAATGAATCATCAGAACAAATTTTGAAGATTGCAGATAAATATGGTTTGGACTATGTGCAATTGCATGGAGAAGAGAGTGCTCGTGATTGCGAAGACCTGAAAAACAGGGGTATAAAAGTAATTAAAGCCATTCCTGTGTCAGATCGTAAAAGCCTGGACGCTGCGAAGATTTTTGACAATAAGGTTGACTATCTTCTTTTTGATACACAAGGTAAATACAGAGGTGGAAATGGGATTCCATTTAATTGGAATATTCTCAAATCGTATGCTCTCACAACTCCATATTTTATAAGCGGAGGACTCGGGGTAGAAGAGTTGAAGCAACTATCAAATTGTGAATTACCGGGCTATGCCGGGGTTGACCTCAACTCCCGGTTTGAAATTTCTCCCGGGATCAAGAATATAGATTCATTAAAAGAAGGATTTGAATACATCAGATGATACAATTATGACAGGGAAATACAGTGTTTCAGAAGAAGGATATTACGGAACTTATGGGGGTGCATATATTCCTGAAATGCTTTATCCTAATATAGAAAAATTAAGGTCGTGTTACAGGAAACTCATTTCTTCAGAAGCATTTCTTACGGAATTCAACGATTTATTAAAAAACTACGTTGGAAGGCCAACACCACTTTATTTCGCTTCAAATATTTCAAAAAAATATGAAGCCAAAATCTATTTAAAGCGCGAGGATTTGGCCCACACAGGGGCACATAAGATTAATAATACTGTCGGACAGGTTTTGGTTGCCCGCCATTTAGGAAAAAACAAAATCGTTGCTGAAACAGGTGCAGGACAGCATGGAGTGGCAACCGCTACAGTTTGTGCTCTTGCAAGTATGGAGTGCGTCGTGTATATGGGATCTTTGGATATAGAGCGTCAAAAGCCGAATGTGGACCGGATGAAAATGCTGGGGGCTGAAGTAATTCCTGCCGTATCGGGAAATAAAACATTAAAAGATGCTACTAACGAAGCGATGCGACATTGGATCAACAATCCTGCGGACACACATTACATTATTGGATCGGTAGTGGGGCCGCATCCGTATCCTGATATGGTGGCACGTTTTCAATCGGTCATTAGTGAAGAAATAAAGGTGCAATTAGCAGAGCAGGAGGGAACACCCAATCCTGATTATGTGATCGCATGTGTAGGAGGTGGGAGCAATGCTGCCGGTGCGTTTTATCATTACCTGGATGAAGATCAGGTGAAATTAATTGCTGTGGAAGCCGGGGGACTTGGAATTGATACAGGCGAATCTGCTGCCACAATGGCGCTGGGTAGCGATGGGATCCTGCATGGAAGTAAGTCTGTAATAATGCAGACCTCTGATGGTCAAATTGTTGAACCCTATTCAATTTCAGCGGGGCTGGATTACCCCGGAATAGGACCTTTACATGCCTGGTTGGGCAAATCGGGAAGAGCATCATTTTATCATGTTACCGATCAACAAGCGGTAGATGCAGGACTGGAACTCACGCGGATGGAAGGAATTATACCTGCGCTTGAATCAGCCCATGCACTGGCTGTTTTAGGTGAAATCCAATTTCAGAAAAATGATCTGGTTGTTTTAAATCTTTCAGGAAGAGGTGATAAAGACCTGGATACCTATTCGAAATACATTTAATGAATAATTGATGACTTTTAAAAATAATTCTACCAACAGAATTGATAATCTTTTCAGGGAGAAGGATAATAATATACTTTCTGTTTATTTTACCGCAGGGTTTCCTGAATTGGAAAGTGTACCTGCTGTGCTAAAAATATTACAGGATACGGGGGTAGATATGGTTGAAATTGGAATTCCATTTTCTGATCCGGTTGCTGATGGTGAAACGATTCAAAGAAGTAGTCAGCAAGCCCTTGATAATGGGATGACGCTGATCCGATTATTTGAGCAATTGCAAAATGTGAGGGAAACGATTGAAATTCCCCTGGTCTTGATGAGTTATCTGAACCCGATTTATCAATATGGGATGGAGGCATTTTGCAAATCTGCGAGAAGTGCCGGAATAGATGGCCTCATAATCCCGGATCTTCCCACTGTCGAACTGGAAACTTCTTATAAGGAGTTATTTGAGTCCTATAACCTTAAGAATGTTCTATTAATTACTCCCCAGACCAGCGTGAAGCGCATTAAAAAACTTGACAATTTATCAATGGGCTTCAATTACCTGGTTTCTTCATCCTCAACAACCGGGAAAACAAGTGGATTCAATGAATATCAAATAGCTTATTTCAAAAGGATTGAAAATATGGACCTGGCGAACCCATCCATAGTGGGATTTGGTGTCAGTAGTGCAAGAGATTTTAAAATAGCTTGTAAATATTCAAATGGGGCCATCATTGGTAGTGCTTTAATAAAAGCCATGATGAAACCAGGTTCATTAGAAAACAATATTCGAACATTTATTTCAGGAATAAAACAATGATTATTCAACTTGATACAAATATTAGCCAAGAGCATTTAGATGCACTTAATTTCAGGCTTGAGGATTTAAAACAAAAGGTGAACCCTGTGAAAACTCAGTTTAGGGAATACCTGGTAGTTGTTGGCTACAAGGATTTTGATATACGTCAGATCGGGAAAATGGAAGGTGTAAATGATATTCATATTGTTTCTGATGATTACAAACTTGTTTCAAAAAAATGGAAGGTGGATCCTACAATTATTGACCTGGGTGATGATGTTTCAATAGGTAATGGTTCTTTGTCTATTATGGCGGGCCCATGTTCCATTGAAGGAGAAGATCAGATCACTGAAACCATTGCTCATTTAAAGGCAGAAGGAGTGAAGATAATGCGCGGTGGAGTGTTCAAACCCCGGAGTTCCCCGTATTCATTCCGCGGTATGGGACTGGAAGGTCTTAAATTGTGGCACTCAATGGCCCGTGAAGCCGGTCTTAAAATTATTACAGAGGTTATGCAGGTTTCGCAGGTTGAGGAAATGTATGATTATATTGATATTTACCAGGTTGGGGCCCGAAATACACAAAATTTTAATTTGCTGGACGCACTGGGAAGAGTGGACAAACCTGTATTGATAAAAAGAGGAATTTCCGGATCAATCGACGAACTTCTTTACTCAGCAGAATATGTTTTTGCGGGAGGGAATGAGTCACTAATGCTTTGCGAACGAGGAATACGAACGTTTGAGAGGGCGAGCAGGAATACAATGGATATAAATGCAATCCCTATTTTGAAAGAGAAAACACATTTTCCAATAATTGCAGATCCTTCCCATGGAATTGGCATACGTGACTATGTTGACCCCGTTGCTCTTGCCTGTGTCATGGCCGGGGCGGATGGGTTGATTTATGAAACACACAAAACTCCTGAAAAGGCCTTTTCAGACGGACAACAGACACTGAATCACCAGGATTCGTCCCGTTTGATAAACAAAGCAAGAAAAGTATTTGACTTGCGAATGCAAATGTAGAATACTTACTTGCTTCAGGTTTCTGATTGCAATGCTTCAATAAATTGCTATATTGAACCCCGATTATTCATTAAGAAAATGAATAATTGACGAAAATGCTGAAAATCAGCATTTTGTCAGGGTTAACCCAGACATTTAAAAATCACCAAATCGATCTTAACATTTCACCTGACATATTGATTTTTAAATCGTCTGATTATGCAATAGTTTTTATTGCATAATTTCGGTTGAACCGTTTTTTCAATTCATTGTATGAGACATTTCGATTTATGTGTTATTGGCGCAGGACCTTCGGGTTATGCGGCAGCCATGCGGGCTGTTGATTTTAATAAGAAAGTAATTTTGATTGATAAGGCTGTAGTTGGTGGCGCCGGTATAACAAATGGTGCTCTTTCTTCAAAGACCTGGTGGGAAATCAGCCGGCAGGTGGTTGCCATGAGGAGAAGGACCGGTGAACTTAATATGGAAATGCCGGAAATCGATTATGGAGGGATTAAGGCCGATGTTCAGAAAGCTGTTGACCATCGCATAGACTTGCTTACAGAACAGATTAAGCTAATAAGCCAGGATAAGGACGGGCTACTCAGTTTTGTAAATGGAAATGCGAAACTCATAAGCAATACACAAATCCAAATTGAAATCGAAGGGGCTACGCATACTTTTGAAGCTGATTATATAATTCTTGCCGCCGGAAGCAGGCCCAGGAAACTTTCCCACATACCTATCGATGAAAAAATTATTCTCACCAGTGATGGCATTGGAGCGCTTACCGAATTCCCCGAAAGCATGGTGGTTCTCGGGGCGGGTGTTATTGGTTGTGAATATACAACCATATTTTCAGGTTTTGGGGAAACAAAAGTGAACCTTATTGATAAAGGGGACAGGATTCTTCCATTTGAAGATGAAGATATTGTTGAAGTGATTGAAGGCGTAATGGAAGATAAAGGAGTACATATTCACCGTAATTCAAAGTTGACACGGATGGGTATCGTGGATGGGAGGGTAGAATATGAACTCGAGTTTGATGATGGTACCACCAAAATATTTAATGTTGAAAAAGCGCTTGTATCTGTAGGCCGTGTTCCAAACTATGAAAATATGGGATTGGAAGAACTGGGTATTGAAATGGACGGAAGGGGAATTAAAGATAAAGCGACGCGGACAAGTATTGAAAATATCTATGCTGTGGGCGATATCACCTCTGATATTGCTTTGGTAAATGTAGGGGAATTAGAAGGCCGGCATGCAGTTGAGCGGATATTTGGCACACCCTTGAAAGAGCTTGTTTATGAAAATATCTCCACGATCATGTTTTTGGATCCCGAAGTAGCAGGAGTGGGTTTAAATGAAATTCAGGCGCAGCAAAAAGGGATAAATTACAAGGTTGCCAGTATAGGATATAATTTTATTGCCAGGGCAGTTGCCAACAGGGATACACGTGGATTTATAAAATTACTTGTAACCGACGATGATGAGATGCGGTTATTGGGAATGCGTGTTGTGGGCCTTGGTGCAGCTGCAACCATCCAGGCGGTAGCTTTACTCATTTCAATGAATAAAGGAATAGAAGAACTGGCGGAATGTGTGCATCCACACCCTTCGATTTCTGAAGGTGTCCAGGAGTGTGTGCGGCTCTTACTTGGGAAATCTTTGTTTAAATCAAGATTCCATAAGGCGCATATTACTTGTAAAAAGTATGTTGACGGAGTTTATAGTGACATTGTTTTTGAATAGTATCATTCATTATAAACTGACATTTCATACAGTCCCAGCAGAGTCTCCTGGGCGTCAAGAATAATCCAAAATGAATAATTTCTTTATCCTTTAGATGGAAATTCCAGCTGCAGGGACACTGACTAGTAGGTACAAGAGTAAAGTTTATTTTTTTCAGCCTCAGCATCAAATTTTTAAAATTTTACGGCACAGTTTTCAAGACCAATCCAGTGGAGCGGGAGTTGAAGGTTGTGTAAATGATGCAAAATAACGTCATCCTGAGGAATCGAAGGATCTCTAAGTAAGTAGTAGTAAATAACTTACAGATTCTTCACTTTGTTCAGAACGACGTATTATTCATAAAAAACCGCAATTTCTTCCAGTCCTTTCCTCTCAAGATCAGGTACCCATGTTTCCTCAGCGGGATATCCGATCGGTATCAGTAAAAACGGCCGTTCATTTTCGGGTCTTTTTAGCAGTTCGGTAAGAAAATTCATTGGGCTCGGTGTGTGTGTAAGCGCAACCAGGCCGGCATGGTGGATGGCCGTTAATAAAAATCCGGCGGCAAGCCCCACGGATTCATTTACATAATAGTTATTTTTCTTTTCTCCATCCACCAGATCGTAGGCTTTTTTAAAAACAATGATCAGGTACGGGGCGATTTCAAGAAAGGGTTTCTCCCAGTCGGTACCAAGTGGGCGAAGGGCTTCGATCCATTCATCACTCATCCGGTTATCATAGCTTTCCTTTTCTTCTTTTTCAGCAGCTTCCCTTATTTTACTTTTCATTTCAGGATTGGATACCACACAAAAAGTCCAGGGTTGTTTGTGTGCGCCCGATGGGGCAGTGGAAGCCGCGAGGAGCAGGTTGTCGATTATCTTTCGTGGTATAGGCTTATCGGAAAATTTACGTACCGTACGTCGCAGGTCCATCTGTTGATAGTAGTCACTACTTCTTCTTTCTATTTCATCAGATTCGTACGTCTGTTTTGAATAGGAAATGTAGGGATGGCCGTCAAAAGTCTTTTTATTTTTCATTGCAGGAAATTATTTGCAGCTGTGAATTTATAAAATGTAGAACAGAGCTGAAAGTTGAAAGCTCAAAGCGCAATGTCCTAAAATACCCTGCCAGTTTCTCCTTTGGCAATTTAATGGTTTAAAGACAATAAGCATCTTTAGTGATTGGTAAATATGAATTTCTTAATTTTACTAATAATTTTTAAATCAATGAGATACCTTATAGTTATTGAAGAAACAAAGACTGGATTTAGTGCATATGTACCGGATTTACCAGGGTGTATTTCTGTAGGTGAAACACGTTATGAAATTGAGAATAATATTCAACAAGCTATACTTCTTCATTTGGAGGGCATGAAGGAGGATGGACTTGAAGCTCCTTCTCCTAAATCTGAAGGGCTGTCTTTGCTAATACCAAATGTTGCGTGAAGGTAAAGCAGGTATTAAAACTACTAAAAGAAGATGGTTGGTTTCTTGTTGCTCAAAAAGGCAGTCATAAACAATATAAGCATCCCAAAAAAACAGGTAGGGTTACAGTTCCTGATCATGGCAGAAACAAAGATTTGGCAAAAGGAACTGAAAACAGCATACTTAAACAAGCTGGACTAAATTAAATCGGCAAGAATTCCGCAAAAGGAGATTCCATAGCTTTTACCAGCTGCAATTAGAAAAGTAGCATCTGTTTTGCTTTTTGTATAAGCTCGGGAGTGTTACTGACATCCATTTTCCGGAGCATATTTTTACGGTGAGTGGCAACAGTATGAGATGAAATTTTAAGGGATTTTGCAATGTCTTTCGATTCAAATCCTCTCGAGAGAAGCTTTAGGATTTCCAGTTCTCTTGGAGTCAGTGGGTTTAGTTTCTTATTATCAAAACTCGGGTTATAAGGATCAATTCCAATGTATGAAGATCTCCCATTAAGGCCCAAAATTGACATTACTTTAGGTGGCGTTTGAACAATATGGCTTATATCTGAATGAACATTGATTACATGACCTAATGTGCCGTTTTCACCTAGAGAGATTACTACGGATTGGTGTTGAATATATTTGTATTCATTATGCTTATTTTTTATCCTGAAAGTCTGACTAAACTTATAATTGAGTAATTCTCTAGAGTTTTTATGTTTTGTAACAAAAATCAAATTAGACTTTTCACAGGCTGTTACATAATCAATATCATCAGGATGTATCTTTTGTAGTATGTGATCGAGTGTGAAATCATTAATACTCACTCCGTAGAAATCCTCTACGGTGCTGTCTATATAGGACAGATTTAAAGCAGGGAAAGAAGTAAAGTCAATGACGTAGTAATAATAAGGCCCAACAGAAAACAGGTCTGCAACTAACTTTTCGAACCGTATAACTTCGAGCGGTGTTTTTTTAGCCGCATAGTTGGATGTGGAATCGTTCCACACCCGGTATATGGCTTTTACATTGGGGTTCAGAGTATCTTCCATTGGATAATGTAGGTTATCATATGTTAGTTGGGAAGATAAAGGCTTGGTTCTTGATTTTCATTGCCTCAATCAGCCCAACAATTAATTCTAAATATACCCAAAATCGGGTATTGGCAAAACTAATTATTTGTTGAAACTTACATGTTTGTAATAAATTCGAAATTAATAATTAAATGATTTCAACACATTTACATGTTTAGATGCAATTATACTTAGATAAGTGCTATAAAAATTCAACAAAATACCTACATGTAGGTATTGACAATGTGTTTAAACATTAATAAGTTGCTGTTGAAATTAGGATTTTGTAATTAAAACCATCAATCC
>CAZONK010000024.1:0-23550 GCA_964581095.1 uncultured Roseivirgaceae bacterium | reverse complement strand
TAAAATCCATTTACTTAATTCAGTCCGGTTTATAGCTAAGTGTACTCAATTTATCTGAGGCAAACATTTCATTTGATAAATTCATAAGTTGGACAGCATCGATTGTTTTAATCTTTTGAAAAATATCATCCAATTGTTCAATCCTCCCTAAATCCAGTAAACTTTTTCCCATCATAATCATGAAACCAAGATTATTTTCTTCTGCCATTGCAAGTTGCCCAATCAATTGTTCTTTGGCCTTATATAATTGAAGGCTTCCCAGGGGTTTTGCTTGTAATTTATGCAACTCTTTTAATACCATCTTTTCTGCACGTTTCAATTGACCAGGCTCCGTCCCAAAAAATATTGCAAACATTCCTGAATCAGTAAACGCGCTGTATTGAGCATCTACACTATAGACATACCCTTTGTTCTCCCGTAGTGCCAGATTTAGTCTTGAATTCATACCCGGGCCACCAAGCAGGTTGATTAAAAGGAAGAATGGCAATCTATTTCCATGAATTATCGGGTAAGCTGTGCTTCCTATTGCACAATGAGCCTGAGTTATGGGTTTAAGAAACTGTTTTCTTTCAGGTTTATAAATATTGTAGGGTGTCCTTATTCTGTTGGTTTTATGTGCAGGGATTTGGGATAAATATTTTAGGGCCAGTTTTTTAACCCTTTCAAATGAAACATTACCCACGGATGAAAAAATAATTTTATCAGTGTCAATATTTTTGGAAATAAATTCTTTAAAATCATCCCGTTTAAAAGACCTGATACTCTTTTGAGTTCCCAGGATATTTCTACCCAGGCTATGATCCTTGAAGATCAGATCATCAAAATCGTCCTGAATAGCATCTTCAGGTGAATCGTTGTACATCGCCATTTCCTCAAGAATCACGTTCTTTTCATTTTCAATTTGTTTTTCAGGGAAAATGGAGTCAAATGTGATATCTGCCAATAGATCAAATGCTTTCGGAAAATACTCTGTTAGTACTGAAGCATAAAAACATATTTTCTCTTTCGTAGTGAATGCATTTAATTCACCACCCACAGAATCCAGTCGATTGAGAATATGAAATGCCTTTCGCTTATTGGTCCCTTTAAAGGCCATATGTTCCCAAAAATGTGCGATTCCCTGTTGTTCTTCAGCTTCATCCCTGCTCCCAATATCCAAATGAAAACCACAATGGATAACTTTTGTACTACGGACCCTTTTATGAATTAGCCTGATGCCGTTGTCAAGTGTAAAAATCTCAAATTCTTCCATCTTGTACCTCCGCCACAAAGGTAGCAATTTTTAAAAAACTACTTTCTTCAAATCGTGTTGTAATCATTGCAAAAGATGTACTAAATTCATTGCAAGAAAATTAAATTCGTGAAAAGCCGGTATCTAAATAATTTTGAAGCAATCAATCAGGAAACCTTAAAGATCCTGAAGGTATTCCTAAAACGTGAACAGCTCTGTTATGATGATATCAACATTCAAAATCATCCCTATTTTGGAATTTTTGATAACCATCAAAATTTAATTGGTGGTTATGGATTAGAAGTTTATGGTACTGATGCATTATTGCGTAGTGTTGTTGTAGATAAAAATCACCAGAGCAATGGCCTGGGAAATAAAATAGTGCAACATGCCATTGAATATGGTAGAATAAACCGAATTGACAATTTTTATCTACTTACAACCACCGCCGATTCATTCTTTCGCAAATTTGGATTCAATGTAATTGAAAGGAATTCAGTTCCGGAAAGAATTGCTTCCACAACTGAATTTATTACCTTTTGCCCCGATACTGCTATTTGCATGAAATTAACCCTTAAAAACAACTTGAAATGAACCCTTCCAAAGATTCAATAAAAAATTCAGGGCTGGCCCCTGAACCTGTAGGCGCTTATCCGCATGCACGCAAGGTTGGGGACCTTCTGTTTCTTTCGGGTGTAGGTCCCCGGGAGCGAGGTTCCAAAAATATTCCCGGAGTTGAACTCAACAAGGAAGGAAACATACTGTCATACGATATTGATACCCAATGCCGCTCGGTGTTTAAGAATGTAAAATATATCCTTGAAGAATCTGGTACCGACTGGAGCCGGTTAGTGGACGTCACTGTATTCCTTACAAATATGAAAGATGACTTTGAGACATATAATAAAGTGTATGCTGAATACTTTGAATCAAATCAACCTTGCAGAACAACTGTAGAAGTTTTATCCCTGCCAACACCCATTGCCATAGAATTGAAATGTATTGCGGGGATGAATGATAAATGAAATTTAAAGAGGAACAGAAAATACATAAATTCAACAAATATCAACAAAATTTTTACATAATTATTTGGCCAAATTTCATTATTCTCCTTCTTCACCAGCTTGTTTTAATTTTGAATTGGTTACTTCATTGACCAATATATAATGTCCGATAATCTTAAGTTCTATATCAATTGTTTCACCCACCTGAGAAGGGATTCCAAATATGGTGGAGCTCCTCATAAACCGATTTTATTATTAGCATTAATTAAAGCTTACGAAGATGAAGTTTATCTTAGTAACAAGATCGATTTATTACCGGAACTAGTAGGAAATTTCAAAGACATCTGGAACATTTTGGTCAAAACTCGTCACACACCAAATTTCGCTCTGCCCTTCTATCATATGAAAAATGAGAATAGTGAATACTGGAAACTAATTCCAAAATCAGGTTTTGCATTTCCGACTACAAAATCGAACTCTATCCGAAGCTTTAAAGGGCTTGTGGAAGCATTGGACCATGTTGTTATTGACCCTCTACTTGCCAATTTACTAGTCAATAAAGAGTATAGGAATATTTTGGGGTATCATTTACTTGAAACCTATTTCCCAGGAGTAACATCCCCAAATATAAATATATACAGATCAATTTTTGAGGATTATAAGGAAGCTGTACTTAATGAAAATCCTACTTCATATACAAGTAAAATGAAGAAACTTATACAGAGTAGTAAGGAGAAAAATAATCAAGAAGAAGTTTACTTAAGGGGTGCTGCATTCAAAAGAGAGATACCCAAAATATATAATTATACCTGCGCTATTTCAGAATACAGGATACATACAATGGATAATATTTCTATGATAGACGCCTGCCATATAATTCCATTTAGTAAAAGTTTTGATGATACCATTTCTAATGGTATTGCACTATGCCCTAACATACATAGAGCATTTGACAGAGGGCTAATTTCTATGGATGAAAATTATAGGGTCCTGATTTCAGGAAAATTTGAAGAAAATGAATCCCAGTTCTCATTAAAACAATTTGAAAATAAAAAAATGCTACTTCCGGACTTTCAAAAGTACTATCCGGGTCATGAGAATCTGAGAATCCATAGGGAAAAATGGGGGTTTCAATAAAATTAATGCTATTTTCAAATGACTGATTTCCCTTCTACTATTGAAATTCATTAAATGCTTTCCCCGAGCGTATCGAGAAAAGCACTTTCTTTTATATTGATCTTTTTTAATCAACTAGCCAATGCTTACCCTCTTAAAAGCAGTTACGGTTAAGCCGTTCTGAACTTCGTTCAGGTATTGTGAAATGGATTGTTTGTTGTTTTTCACAAACTTCTGATCAAGAAGTGTATTTTCACTCAGAAATTTATTCACTTTCCCCTGGGCAATTTTGTCGAGGATATTTTCGGGTTTGCCTTCCTGACGTGCCTGTTCACGGCCGATTTCCATTTCTTTGCTGATAATATCATCTGATACATCATCACGACTAACAGATATCGGGTTCATTGCTGCAATTTGCATGGCAACATCTTTTCCGGCAGATTCAACATCAGTGCCATTGGCCCCGGTAAGGGAAACCAATACTCCAAGCTTACTTCCTGCATGGATATATGGAATCACTTTTTCACCAGAAAGAACCTCGTATGCTGTAATTTCAATCTTCTCCCCAATTTTGCCAACCATTTCGGTGATGTAGTCACCAAGGGTAGCATCTCCTTTATTAAGGTTCTTCAGCGCTTCAACATCAGCAGGCTTTTCATTGTATGCCAAGGTTATAATCTCATCGGCAAGATTTTGAAAGTCTTCATTTTTGGCAACAAAATCAGTTTCGCAGCCCAAACCAATTAATATGGCTTCAGTATTATCATCATTTGTTTTAATCGTTACCACACCTTCGGTGGTTGCCCTGTCCGCTCTTGCAGCGGATACTTTCTGACCCTTTTTGCGTAACAATTCAATTGCCTTTTCAAAATCACCATCAGCTTCAACAAGTGCTTTTTTGCAATCCATCATACCTGCTCCCGTCATTTGACGAAGCTTATTTACATCTTTTGCTGTGATTGTCATAATACTTACTTTTTAATCTCTTTTTTGATATGCTTTAAATAAAAATTGAACACCAGTCAGCTGCCCGATGTTCAATTGAATTATATTGTTTCAGACAGCTTATTCCGCCGTTTGTGTTTCCTCTTTTTTAACTTTCACTTCTTTCTTTTCTGAGTCAGAATCCGCTTCTTTTTTAGTTTCCTCCATTTCCGCGTTTTCTTTATCAGCCTTGATCTTTGCAACCTCTTCTTCCCTTCTCATCGCTTCTTCTTTATCGTTCTTCCTCTCCATCAGTCCTTCTTCAATTGCTTTGCTGATTGCATCAGTAATTACAGTAATAGACTTAAACGCATCATCGTTGGCAGGGATTGGGAAATCAATACTACCCGGATCTGAATTGGTGTCAACCATTGCAAATACTGGAATATTCAATTTTTGAGCTTCTTTTATTGCGATGTGCTCATTTTTAACATCCACTACAAACAACGCGGCTGGAAGTCTCGAGAGTTCAGCAATACCTCCCAAAATTCTGTGAAGTTTTTCTTTCTCACGGGTTATCATCAACCGTTCTCGCTTTGCAAGGTTTTTGTAAGTTTCTTCTTTCATTAACTTCTCGATGGAAGTCATCTTCTTTAATGACTTACGGATAGTTGCGAAATTGGTGAGCATACCACCTAACCAACGCTCGGTTACATACGGCATGTTTAAATTTTGTGCATGCTGGGTCACAACTTCCTTTGCCTGCTTTTTGGTTGCTACAAACATTACCTTACGCCCAGACCTTACAACTTGCCGTATTGCTTTGGTAGCATTGTCAAGACACTCAATTGTTTTATTGAGGTCAATAATATGAATACCATTGCGCTCCATAAATATATAAGGAGCCATTTTGGGATTCCATTTCCTGGTCAGGTGTCCAAAATGTACACCTGCATCCAATAAATCTTTATACTCTACAATTGCCATTCAAAATTCTATTAACGTTTACTGAATTGGAATTTCTTTCTTGCTTTCCTTCTTCCGTATTTCTTTCGTTCCACCATTCGCGGATCCCTGGTCAAAAAACCTTCTTTTTTCAATGCCGGTCTATGCTCTGCATCAACTTCGCACAGTGCCCTTGAAATTGCAAGTCTGATTGCTCCAGCTTGTCCTTTAATACCACCCCCATCAACATTCACTGTGATATCGAATTTATTTTTTACATCGGCAACCACTAAAGGCTGGTTGATGATAATTCTAAGTATTTCAGAAGGGAAATAATCTTCCACCTTGCTGTTGTTAACCAATATTTTTCCTTTTCCCGGTGTTAAATAAATCCGGGCTACAGAGGTTTTTCTTCTTCCAATAGTATTTATTACTTCCATTCAGTTTTAATGGTTATAATTTGATTTCAGTTGGTTTTTGTGCCTGATGTGGGTGCTCGCTGCCATTGAACACATGTAAATTCCTAAATAACTGACTCCCAAGTCTGTTTTTAGGCAACATTCCTTTCACGGCTTTTTCAATTAAAAATGATGCAGACTTATCCTTTATTTGAGTGGGCGTTTTAAATCGCTGACCACCCGGATACCCGGTATAAGAAACATACACCTTATCCGTCCATTTCTTTCCTGTCAATTTTATTTTGTCTGCATTGATAACAATTACATTATCACCACAGTCTGTATGAGGTGTAAAATCTGGTTTATGCTTTCCACGCAACAATCTTGCAACTTCACTCGATAGTCGCCCCAGCACTTTATCCCCGGCATCTACAATTACCCATTCTTTATGAGCAGTTGTATTATTCGCAAATTTTGTCTTATAACTTAACGTGTCCACTTGCTGATTTTTAGTCTTTTAATCACTCTTCCCTCGAAACGGGACACAAAGATAGAATTTTAAATTTTGAAATACAATGTGGGTATAATTTTTTCTTATGAATCAATTGTACTTCTTTAGTTGTTGGAGAATAATTTTAAAATCCTTTGGGTAAGGTGCTTCAAATCCATTTTTTTTACCTGTAAAATCAGTAAAATTGATTTGATATGCATGAAGTGCATGTCTTCGGATCAATGGGATCTCCTCCCTTCGAAGATTGGGTTTGTATCCATGCTTAATTGAGGAAAGATAAAAGGGCATACCGCCATAAGTTAGATCACCAGTTATCGGACAACCCAGGGTTGCAAGATGAACACGAATTTGATGCAACCTTCCTGTTACAGGTGTACATTCTACCAACGAATGATTCCTGAATATTTCAAGTGTATTTACAATCGTTTCAGAAGCTTTTCCCCTTGTATAATCGATTCTCGCACTTCCTCCCGACCTTACGTAAATGGGGGCAGAAATATATTCATTTTTATACATATGTGCACCATCCACAATTGCATGGTAGCTTTTTTTGATTTGTCTGTCCTGGAACTGTAACGCCATATGTTTGTAAACCTCTGAAGATTTAGCAAGTACCATACATCCTGAAGTATTTTTATCAAGACGGTGACAAGCTTGCAATTCAGGATAATACTCTTTGCCCAATTGTAAAATGTTAAATCGATCATTTCTGTCTTCAAGAGATGAAACGAAAGGGGGCTTATTGATTAAAATGTAGTTTTCATCTTCAAATAAAATAAGTTCTGTAAATATAATTTTTTTCATAAAACAGATACATTATATACTTTACATCAAATGAACGTCCTGCTAATTTTTTGGTAACCTGAACTTAAACGTTGTTCCCTCATCGATGGTTGATTCTACCGTTACATTTGAATTGTGCCCTTCAAGAATATGTTTTACAATAGAAAGGCCAAGCCCTGTTCCACCTTTTTTCCTGGCCCTGCTTTTATCTACACGATAAAACCGTTCAAAAATTCTTTCCAATTGCTTCTTTTCTATTCCTTCTCCAGTATCAGATACTAAAATGGTATAATATTCTCCACTATCAACTGTTGAAACCGTAACTTCTCCATTTTCCTTATTGTATTTTATCCCATTTTGAATAAGGTTGGTTAGAACCTGGTTAATACGGTAGTAATCCGCATGTACTACAACTTCTTGTTCTGTGTATTTTTCAACCAACTTTATATCTCTTTTTTCAGCGGTTTCTTCGAGTTGATCAAATACTTCTGCAATAATTTTCCTGAAATCGAAATACTCGAAATGCATTTTTACTTCACCAATTTCAATTTGTGAAAGTGTGAGCAGATCCTGGACCAATAAATCCAAACCATCCAGGCTCTTTGCAGCCTTTTTTAAAAATCTTGTCCGCACTGACTTATCTTTTAATGCTCCATCCAGCAGCGTATGTACGAAACCCTGGGAAGCAAAAATTGGTGTCTTTAGTTCGTGTGAAATATTGGCAATAAACTCTTTACGGAACTTGGCCATCTTTTTGTATTCAATTACCTCATCGCTCATCCTTTCAGAAATTTCTTGCACTGTTTTATCAAGATTTTCAGCTCTCTTAAATACATACCGCCTGTTTAAAGTAAGGTCAAATACTGATTTTTGATCCATTTGCATAATCAGCCTTTCGATCTGCTCAATGTCGTTCAGAACAAACAACCTCAATCCTATAAACATGATAAAAACAGAGGTAAATAAAATGCTGAAAAACACAATCCAATAATATGTGGTAGGCACTTCAGACAGGAAAACAATGAGGAATGTAGCGATTAATGCAATCACAAAGGACAATCCCCAAATTAATAAACGAAACTCTTTCAATTATTCTGAGAAATAAACTTATACCCTACTCCCTTTACTGTACTTATATATCCATCCCCTATTTTCTCCCTCACTTTCCTGATGTGAACATCTACTGTTCTGGCCAACACATATACATCCGTTCCCCAAATTCTTTCCAACAGGATCTTTCTGTCATAAACTCTGTTTGGGTTTTTCGCCAAAAAATAAAGTAACTCAAATTCCTTTTTAGGCAGGGTAATCTGATGTTCGCCTACAGTAATGGAATATGACGATTTATCGATAAGCAAATCTCTGATTTGAATCGTATCTGCTTCTTCATGCAACTCCTTTTTTCTATTTAATGCTGCACTTATCCGGCTGATTAATGCTCTGGGTTTTATTGGTTTAATAATATAATCATCTGCTCCCACTTCGAATCCTGCGACTTCAGAATATTCTTCAGACCGGGCGGTAAGCATTATAATATGGGTACTGTTGAGTTCGCTAATTT
The DNA here is from genome assembly GCA_964581095.1 of uncultured Roseivirgaceae bacterium. GTDB lineage: Bacteria > Bacteroidota > Bacteroidia > Cytophagales > Cyclobacteriaceae > SZUA-230. The sequence continues at coordinate 15,077 of CAZONK010000024.1, read as the reverse complement.
CCCTAAGCTGCCTGCAGGTTTCCACACCATCCTGGTACGGCATCATGATATCTAATAAGATTAAATCAGGTAGAAATACCCTGGAAAATTCAACGGCTTTTATCCCATCTGAACAGGATTTAACTATATACCCTTCCTTCTCCAAATTATAGGTGAGCATCTCCAGAATATCCTTATCATCATCAACCAGCAATATCTTTTTTTCCGCAGCCATTTAACCAGGTTATTTAATTCAAAATTATACTAATAATTGAAATGTGCTCATTAAAATAATCATTTGTTGATATTATCGCGGGTATATGGATTTTAGATTTTGAATCATTTTATCCAATTCTTGCCCGTATTTATCAATAAATACATGTTCAAGTTCATCCTGACCAGATCTATAGAGCATGTACGACATAAAAAAGGCATTATTAGGAAGGTGCTCTTTAAACCTTTTTTTATAGTTATCATTATTAAATGAAATGGTATCAAGATTGGATACAATCTTACCGATCATTTTTTCTTTCTTCCTCTGTCGCTCCTCTCCCATATTTTCATTAAAAGTGCTGTACAAACTATCCAATTGGCGGGTAGCACTTACGAAGTGGTCTGCAAATTTTTTTCGATCACTTTTTGCGTATTTGTAATCGTAAATTTCTTTTGAATCAGGCCCGTATTGGGAAGCAAGAAATAGTTCAGCCCCTTTGTCTCCTATAAAAGAAGCCAGGTTCTCATTGAAAGTTAGTGAGTCCTTTACGAAAATTGTGGCATGTGTAAGTTCATGAATTATTGTATTTGATAAATCCCCATCGCTGCTATTCAATACCCCTGACATCAATGGATCTTTGAACCATCCAAGTGTTGACCACGCACTTACCTCACGGATGTAAGTGTCGTAACCTTCATCACGTAATTTGTTACGGAGTTTTTTTGCCTTTTCTAAATTAAAATACCCTTTGTACGACACTGTACCAACAATTGGAAAATGCCACTCTTTGTTTTTTAAAGCAAATGGTTCGCATGCACGTACTACCCATAGAATAGGTTTTCCTCCCTGATCATAGAGAGTTGTATAATTCCTGGAATTTTCCAAGTCAAGTTCCTCAAATGCAAATTTTTTGATATCTCCTACGAGCAGCAGTTTTCGACGCATTTCCTCCGGCAAATTTTCTCTTTGAAGGATCTTCTCAATCGATTGGGAATTTACAAGGACCTTTATCTGACCATACCCCTGGCCCAACCCGTAAATTATAAGTTCAAAATAGATGATAATCAATACGACAAAAATTACTCCGGAAATGACCAGTACTTTGCGAATCATTACCTGCTGCTGGATGTTTTATTGGTCTTAATTTTTGAAAGGAAAAAATCAGGATAATAATTTAAATAGAAACCCCATGAGTACTCCCACAATTTGTTCCCAACATCATAGTAAGGTTCAAACCGTGCAGAGAATTTAACCTGGTCCGATACATGCAAATTATGCATCAACCTGAATATAAGCAATTCTCGTTTTTGCTCCACAAGTCCTTCATGGTGGACAGCACTTGAAACGGATGGGTATAATTGTCCTCCTTTAATTGTAATAAATTCATTTCCTAACCAGTAACTCGCCATTAGGTCAATGTCAATGGCAGTTGCCATATTAAGGTTGAGGTACCAACCATCTCCATCATCAAATGCCAGTCGTTTCGATGGTGTAATATTCTGATAGTAAACATAGTAATTATCAGAAGTAAATGAAGTTATCCAGCTACCCTCTTCAAAATGATACGTATAGGAAATACCTGCAGCACTGTTCCAAAGGGTAAGTATCCGACTGGGGTTGATATCAATTTGACCACCTTTATGGTAGGCAATGAACTGCAGGGGAATCCGAAGCTGGTGTGGGCCCCAGTGTTTGTCACGATAAAATGAAATCCCTCCTGAAACTTCCTCGAGATTTGGATCCCGTTTATAGATCATAGTTTCCCAATTGATCCATAAATCGATAAATGTAAAATCGTCTATGAATTTCGTTTGCATCCCTGTTTCCTGCCTGTCAATAAGCGCTCGCTCGAAATCATACAGAGGTTCAATATACTGGTGGTTAAGGCTCCCTTCCAGATTCCCAATGATTTGACGAAACGGGCCAAGCTCAAATTTTACGGTGATTAAGGGTGCAACTTTTGTAAAATTATCATTGCCGAAGTCTTTTTGCATGTAAATCCCTGCATCGATCCTTACTTTCTCTGAGGGATAATATGAAAAGTAGGGGGCAAATTGAAATCCATACAGCGTATATCCATCAGCAATCTTATTGAAATACTCGTTGTTCTTGGTAAAAAGGAGAACATCAAAATCAAGATAGAGCTCATGTACCCTGGAGGTATCTAGTGCCCGCACATTATAAAAAGCGGAATTGTTGAGTTGAGCTTTTGCGCCCATGATCCCACCAAAAAGAAAGATTACATAAAGTAATTTTTTCATCACGAGCGCTAAAGTGGCCAGAACCAGCTAATTATTCAAATAATTTCAATTTTACCTAAAATTTTTTACTTGTAAATTGGCTGTTGAAATACTAATTTCACATTCCCAATATAATTTATGAAAGTAATTCAATTCCAAAATGAGCGATAATTCAGAGAAACAAAAAGCCCTTCAACTCACCATAGAAAAACTAGAAAAGGCATATGGTAAAGGTACAATCATGAAACTGAGCGATACGCACGTTCTCGATGTTCCCGCTATTTCAACCGGATCTATTGGCCTCGATCTTGCACTTGGAGTGGGTGGCATACCCCGCGGACGTGTTATTGAGATTTATGGTCCTGAATCATCTGGAAAAACTACCCTGGCTATGCATTGCATCGCAGAAGCTCAAAAAGCTGGAGGAATGGCCGCTTTTATTGATGCAGAGCATGCTTTTGACAAAGTTTATGCTGAAAACCTGGGTATAGATACCGAAAATCTACTGATTTCCCAGCCTGATAATGGTGAACAGGCCCTTGAAATTACTGAGCACTTAATTCGATCTGGTGCCATTGACATTATTGTAATAGACTCGGTTGCGGCCCTTGTCCCAAAAGCAGAACTGGAAGGAGAGATGGGTGAAAGCAAAATGGGATTACAGGCAAGACTGATGTCACAGGCATTACGTAAACTCACAGGAACAATTAATAAAACGGGATGCTCATGTGTATTTATTAATCAACTTCGTGAAAAAATTGGTATCGTATTTGGCAATCCCGAAACTACCACCGGAGGTAATGCACTCAAATTCTATGCCTCGGTGCGCTTAGATATTCGAAGGATTGGCCAGATTAAAGAGTCGCCAACAGAAATATCAGGAAACAGGACCAGGGTAAAAGTGGTAAAAAACAAAGTAGCACCACCTTTCAAAATTGTTGAGTTCGACATTATTTATGGTGAGGGCATATCCAAAGTTGGCGAAATTATTGACATTGGTGTTGAACTAGACATCATTAATAAATCAGGCTCATGGTTTTCATACGAGGGTACCAAGCTTGGTCAGGGTCGGGAAGCCGTTAAGACGTTGCTACTTGATAACCCCGAGCTGATGGATGAACTGGAAACAAAGATTATAGCTAAAATTAACGGTGAAACTGAAGAAGTAACTGCTGCTGAATAGTTACTAACCGGTCGTCCTGATAGCAATTACCGGATCCATCCGGGCTGCCATAGCGGCTGGTATGATTCCGGAAACTATTCCTATAGTGGATGATACTCCAATCCCCAATAGAACATTATTGAATGAAAGGACCAGATCCAGGCTTCCCAGGGAAATAAAAGACAGTAAATAAACAATGCCTAATCCTACCATCCCCCCAATGAGGCTCAGGAATATGGATTCAAATAAAAATTGAAATAAAATAAAATAGTTTTTTGCCCCCAGCGACTTTTGAATACCAATAATCGAAGTTCGTTCCCTTACCGATACAAACATAATGTTGGCTATACCAAAGCCTCCAACAAGTATCGAGAAGCCACCAATCACCCATCCTGCCATTCCGATTACATCAAATACGCCACTAATGATTTCAGTAATAGCTTCCGGACGGTTGAGGGCAAAATTATCTCTTTCTTTCGGCCTTAAACCTCTCCGTGAACGCATAAGGCCAGAGAGTTCATATTCAAGTTCCACCAGACCGATATCTGCCTCAAGTCCTTTTATTCCAATTGTAGAACCGTTTTCATTCCATGCGCCGGTTCCCGTACGGTACATCTTTCTATAAGCACCATAGGGAATAATTACTTTATCATCATTGCTGGGCGTGCCCATAAAACTTTCACCCTCTTCTTCCATTGTACCGATCACAACAAACTTTAGTTTATTGAATTTTACTTCTTTCCCAATAGGCTCAACATCAGGGAACAAGTTCTTTGTAAGATTGTATCCGATTATTGCTACATTTCTTCCAGTTTCCGTTTCCTCTACCGAAAAATAACGGCCTGTTTCCAGGGGGACAGAAAATACATCCTTATACTCATAAGACCCCCCCTGAAGATTTGTTTGATTATATGAGTTGCTTTTCCATTTAGCAAGCACATTCCCTCGGCCTGCAATAATTGCCATTGCTTTTTGGTTGTTCAGGTTTGTTTCCAGGAACTTAAATTCACTGTAGCTTGAGTTTGGACGCCTCCAATAATCCCACCACTCATATTCCTCACCACTTTCAGGTACAAACGGCCACTTTTGTACATAAATAACACCCGTGCCCAGAAAGTTCAAACTTTCTCTAATGCTACGTTCTAGTGAATCTACTACAGTCAATACGGCAATAATTGCAAATATTCCAACGGTAACCCCCAATAGAGAGAGGATCGTCCGAAAAACATTCATTATCAGGGAGTTCCACGCGAAACGAAAACTTTCCCCAATCAATTTTACCAGAACAACAAATTTCATAGTGCTTTATGTTTCCAAAGCCTTTAGTAAGCAACAATCATCGAAATGTAAATTGTAAAGGTAAAGTACTTTTATATTTACAATGATAATATAGACACAAATTACTAGCTTTGCGATCTTAAAATTCAATGCCAATATACAAAATGAAGTTATCTCAATTCAAGTTTGATCTGCCCTCTGGTCTAATAGCATTATATCCGGCTGAAAATCGGGATGAATCCCGGCTAATGGTAGTTCACAGGGACACCGGTGAAATTGAACATAAAATTTTCAAAGATGTACTCGATTATTTCGATGAAGGTGATGTACTAATAGTCAACGACACCAAAGTATTCCCGGCACGGCTAAATGGGAATAAGGAAAAAACAGGTGCGAAGATTGAAGTTTTTCTTCTTAGGGAATTAAACCCAGAAATGCATCTCTGGGATGTGTTGGTAGATCCGGCAAGGAAAATTCGTGTTGGAAATAAACTATATTTTGGAGAAGGAGAGCTTGTTGCAGAAGTAATTGACAATACAACCTCTCGTGGAAGAACAATTCGTTTTTTATACGATGGCGAACAGGAAGAATTTTATAAAACCATTGATACCCTGGGCGAAACACCTCTGCCTAAAACTATTCAAAGAGAAGTAGAGCCGGAAGATCGTGAGAGATTTCAAACGATATTTGCAAAAAAAGTAGGTGCGGTTGCGGCCCCTACTGCGGGACTACACTTTACCCCACAGTTGCTAAAACGATTTGAGATTAAGGGAATAGAAATGGAAGCTGTAACGCTTCATATTGGTCTTGGCACGTTTCGACCGGTGGATGTTGAGGATTTAACAAAACACAAAATGGATTCAGAACATTTTGATGTAAGCCAGGAAATTGCCGATCTGGTGAATTACACCAACGAAAAGAAGAGAAGAGTATGCGCTGTAGGTACCACAAGTATGCGTGCCCTTGAATCTGCAGTGTCGGCTTCGGGCAAACTTAAAGCAGCCGGCGGATGGACTGACAAATTTATTTTCCCACAATACGAATTCAAAATTTGCAATGCAATGATCACCAATTTTCAACTCCCGGAGTCAACACTATTGATGATGGCTGCAGCTTTTGGAGGTTATGATCTTATAATGGAAGCTTACAAAATTGCCAAAAAGGAGAAATACAAGTTTTTTAGTTATGGTGACGCCATGCTAATCATCTAATTTCGTAATAGGAGAATTACCTCAATTACCAGAAAATGGAGGAGATCGCACTTATTGTTGCCGGAGGAGAAGGCCGGCGAATGCAATCTTCCAGTCCAAAACAATTTCATATCATCAGCGGGTTGCCCGTTCTGATGCATACTATTAATGCTTTCCGAACATACAAGCCTGATATTTCGATAATTCTGGTTCTCCCGGGTGATCAAATGGGAGTTTGGGATGGCTTGGTTAAAACATATAATTACAAAAATGTACAATACCTGGTAGATGGTGGGAATACGCGCTTTCAATCTGTGAAAAACGGCCTGCAAAATGTAAAAGACTCGGATGTTGTAGCCATCCATGATGGTGTTCGGCCATTGGTAACCACGGCCATCATTGATAGTGCTTTCAGGAAAGCGAAAGAAATGGGAAGCGCTATTCCATGTGTGAAATTGAAGGACTCTTTAAGAAAAATTTCACCTTCAGGAAGTAGCAGTAGAAAAAGATCAGAGTATGTTGTTGTACAAACACCCCAGACATTCTCCGGAAAAGTAATTAAAGATGCGTATGATACTGAGGAGCTTCCGGAGTTTACAGATGATGCAACTGTTGTAGAAAAGAAAGGTTATCCCATTCATTTGGTAGATGGGGATTCAATCAATATAAAAATTACTACCGATGAGGATATCCCAGTGGTGGAATTTTATTTGAACCGGAAATTTAATTAGTTAATACCTTACACAAACCCTACCCTGCAGATCAGTACTCGTCCTCATTGAAAAAGAAATCTTCCTTGGTTGGGTAATCTGGCCAGATTTCTTCAATATTTTCATATGGCTGACCGTCATCCTCCAACTCCTGCAAATTTTCAACAACTTCCAAAGGGGCACCCGACCTGATAGAGTAATCAATCAGCTCATCTTTGGTCGCCGGCCACGGCGCATCCTCTAAATATGATGCAAGTTCTAATGTCCAATACATATGCTTAAAACATATTTGCCTTAAAAAGTTTGCAAAGATAGATTTATTTTTGAGAAATAATCAATTATTTTAATAAACTATTTTCTCCTCTCCCAATACGCATAGATACTAAAAATGTTTCCCTTTGTAACCCCATTTTTAAAATAAAAATCCCCAAGACTGAAAAAAATTACTCATGGTGGAGGATTGCCCGCTCCTGAGAAGTCCGGACAGAATCGGTGGGGGGTTTCGGATCGGGTTTTTTATTTCTGATCTTCAATTTTCCGAGGTCAGGCTGCCCCGCATCAACCCAACTTGTAAACCACAGATCTCCAATTAATTTAATTGCCGATCTCATTTGCAGTTCTACCATTCCATTTAATCGTTTGCTATAAAATTCTGTGAATTCCCTGGAATACACCCGTTTTTCATATTTTCCTGCAGACTCAAATCCATACTTTCTATCAACTGGAAATTCTGATGAACATTCATCTTCAATCGATAAAACCGTTGATACATTTGAATGGCTCCTATTAATTATTTCCCAAACAGCATCCGTTGTATTTTCAATGTAGCCTGCTTTCCCAACCCAAAAGGAGTAATCCCGGGACTCAATTTCCGGGATCCGTGTTTCCCATAAGGCATGGATTCCATGTTGTCCTGTAAATTGACCATTGTAATTTACGGTAGTGTGTAATGGAACATGAGCATCGGCAATATAGTGGGAAAGGTCAGCAGCATACCGTATGATATTTACCCCATCCATTTCTTCCATTGCCTTTACGAGGTTGTATCGGGTTTGGCTAATTGCGTAGGGCAAAATACCATATGCATATAACGTGTCTTCGGGATATTTTTCTAACGCCTTGGTCCATGTACGTGGAAAATCCACTATAGCTGAATCACCATAATAATCAATATCTATGTAATGTTTGGGAGCCTCAGATTTCACAACATACCTCCTGATATCTGGCTGAACTGAGGCATCGATCAATGCCTTCATATTGCCTTTAAAAAAAGGGATCATTTCCTGGGGTAATGTGTAAATAGCCATCTGGGTAATTATTTTATGAGACTTAAATCCCCATGCAAACAGCTCTGAACCGGTAATAATTATCATCAGGACTATTAATCGTATAAGCACACCCTTTTTGTCCATAATTTATTTACGATCTATACTTTGTAATTAATAATAATGCTTTTAAATTTGCAGTCCCGTTTCAAAATGGGCTTATTTTGTGAAATTATAAAACATGGCAAATCATAAATCATCATTAAAAAGAATAAGGTCAAGCAGGGTTCGAAGAATCCGTAACAGGTATTTTGCAAAAACTACCCGGAACCTCATTAAAACACTGCGGGAAACTACCGATAAAGCTGAAGCACAAGAACTTTTGAAAATTGTTAGTTCCAAACTTGACCGCCTTGCAAAACGCAATGTAGTTCATAAAAACAAAGCTTCAAACAACAAATCAAAGCTTACAAAATTTGTAAGCAGTTTGTAATTTAAGCTATTATATAAAGCATTCAAACCAGTTGCAAAAGTGACCGGTTTTTTTATGCCTGAAATTAAATATGACTTATTGAACAATATTCATAAATTTAAAATTCTATTTAGTTAAATATTAAATGACAACTTACTCTCCCCTGGATATAAAAAGCTGGGCTGCTGAGGACAGGCCACGCGAGAAGCTTATATTAAAAGGGAAATCCGTTTTGTCAGACGCTGAACTCATCGCTATTCTTATCGGTTCGGGCACACCTAAATCAAGTGCGGTAGACCTTGGGAAAATCATACTGAAATCAGTTGAGAATGACCTTAACAAACTTGCAGGATTAAGTGTAAAAGACCTTATGAAATTTAAGGGTATTGGTGAGGCAAAAGCCATTGCCATCGTGAGTGCCCTCGAGCTTGGACGACGTCGAAAGGAATCGGATGAGGGATCGCGCGTGAAAATAACTACTTCAAAAAGTGCCTATGAATTTCTGAAACCAAAGTTGCTCGACCTTAAAACAGAAGAGTTTTGGATTATTATGCTAAACAGGGCAAACTACGTTATCAGGGATTATAAGATTAGCGAAGGAGGAGTTTCCGGTACAGTTGCTGATGCTAAAATAATCTTCAGCAAAGCCCTGGAAAACCTGGCTAGTTCTATCATCCTGGCACATAATCACCCCTCAGGAAATTTAAACCCAAGCACAAGTGATAATCAACTTACTTCAAACGCTATAAAAGCAGGGAAAATTCTAAGTATCGAGGTCCTGGATCACATTATTTTCACCAATTCTGGATATTACAGCTTTAAAGACGAGGGGTTTGACTTCTAATTTCAATTACTACCTTTATTATTCAATATGCGTACGATTGTAATAACCATATTTGTTTCGATTGCACTTGGTGTCGGTTATTTCGTTATTTCAGGAAATAATTCGTCTAAAGATTATAATAGCTCCATTTTTAGTCATCGTCAAAAAATTGATGATTTCATGCAAAACTCAAGCCAATCGCCATTTTTAAGTCAAAAAATAGAATTTCCGGGTCTGTCTTATTTTGCACCTGATTCGGAATATTTAATTGAAGCTAAGTACATCCCGATAGGAAACAGAAAAATAATCCGGCTGGCAACATCTGATGGCAAAGAAGATGCATTTGAGAAGTATGGGTATGCTAATTTTCAGTTTCAAGGCAAAACCAATAAACTACTGGTGTTAAAATCACTCGAATCAACTGATACTAATTTATTTATTCCATTTAGTGACCTTACCAGCGGCACAGAAACTTATGGAGGAGGCAGATATCTGAATGTTACCCTTTCGGGTACAGAATTTATACAATTGGATTTCAATAAAGCATACAATCCTTATTGTGCCTATAGCGAAGATTATTCCTGTCCGCTCCCGCCAAGAGAAAACCGCCTTCAAATTGATATCATAGCAGGCGAAAAATATACTGATTGACCGGTTATTATAAGGGGCCGCCTGAAAGAACATATTATTATTCAAAATAACATTCCTAACGTTACCCGATTTAACTAATTTTGTCGATTAATTTTTGGTAGAAAAAAATGAAAATTTCTTACAACTGGTTAAGGGAATATATTGATATTCCGGAAACACCGGAAGCCATCGGACAAGTACTTACTGACACCGGCCTGGAGGTTGAAGGGATTGATTCATACCAATCTGTAAGAGGTGGATTAAAAGGTCTTATAATTGGTGAAGTGGTAACTTGTGGCAAGCACCCAAATGCTGACAGACTCAGTATAACCACTGTGAATATTGGAAATGGAAGTGTATTCCCCATTGTGTGTGGAGCTCCAAATGTTGCAGCAGGGCAGAAAGTAATCGTTGCAACTCCGGGTACCATTCTTTATCCGACGAAAGGAGATCCGTTTAAGATTAAAAAATCAAAAATAAGGGGTGAAGTATCCGAAGGAATGATTTGTGCCGAGGATGAAATCGGTCTTGGTTCAGAACATGATGGGATTATGGTATTAGAAACATCCCTTAAAAATGGCACCCCCGCTGCAGACTATTTTAGTCTGGAAGAAGATTTTATCATTGAAATAGGCCTCACACCCAACAGGGGAGATGCCGCATCTCATATTGGTGTCGCCCGGGATATTCGCGCCGTTAAAAATCGTGAAATTAAATGGCCAAAGGTCGATGGGTTCAAAATTGACAATAACAATACGCCAATCCGGGTAACTGTTGAAAACCATGATGCATGCCCAAGGTACAGCGGTGTTTGTATTAGTAATGTTACGATCGGTGAATCACCGGGATGGTTAAAAAAAAGACTTGAATCAATTGGGCTTACGCCGATTAGTAACGTTGTAGATATAACCAACTTCGTTTTACATGAAACAGGGCAACCATTGCATGCATTTGACTATGATGAAATCTATGGCCATGAAGTGATCGTTAAGACGCTTGATGAAGGATCTTTATTTACAACGCTGGATGAAAAAGAGAGAAAATTACATGCCAATGATTTAATGATTTGTGATAAAAAGAAGGGTATGTGTATTGCAGGTGTATTTGGAGGAACCAATTCGGGAGTAAAAGATACAACAAAAAATATTTTTCTAGAAAGTGCTTATTTCTCACCAGATTACATTCGTAAGACAGCGCAGTATCACGGGCTGAAAACGGATGCATCATTTCATTTTGAACGGGGAACAGATCCAAACCTTACAGTATTTGCACTAAAAAGAGCTGCCTTGCTTATGAAAGAACTGGCGGGTGGAGAAATCAGTTCTGAAATTATCGACATTTACCCGAATAAAATAGCTGACTTTGAAATCAATGTTTCATTTGCACATATTGACCGGTTGATAGGGAAGGTAATAGAAAAACCTGAAATAAAAGAAATCCTTTCTTTACTTGATATTGAATTAAAAGATGAAACTAAAGGTGGTTTCACAGCAATCGTTCCCGCTTATCGATCTGATGTAATGCGGGAAGCTGATGTAATTGAAGAAATTCTGAGAATACATGGCTTTAATAATGTGGATTTACCTGATACGCTGGGAGCCAGTTACCTGGCAGAATACCCTGAAAATGATCCACAACCCTGGTTAGAAAAAATCAGCCGGATTTTAACCGGAAAAGGTTGGTATGAAATAATGACCAATTCATTAACCAAACCCGAATACACAGCGCTTGACAGGTCCCTGGATCCTGTTGAGAGTGTTGAGATAATCAATAAACTCAGCGAAGACCTTGGAGTACTAAAACAATCCATGTTGTTCACCGGCCTTGAGTCAGTTGCATATAATTTAAACAGAAAACAGGAAAGTTTAAAATTCTTTGAATTTGGAAAGACATATCACAAACAAAAAGAAAAATTTACAGAATGGAATCATTTATCTCTTCTGACAACCGGTTTGACGCAACCTGATAACTGGCGAAAAAAATCCATGGAAACTGACTATTACGATTTAATAGCCACTGTAAATACCATTTTTGATTCAATGACCAACCTCCGCCCTGAATTCGAGTATCAACCCATCGCTGATTCTGTTTTTGAATACGGAATTTCGATTATACACAATGGGGAAAAAATTGGGTCCGCAGGACAAGTCAGTTCGGAAATTTTAAACAAATTTGAAATAAAATCGAAAATATTTTACGCAGATCTCATCTGGGATTTGCTTTTAAATAATACAAATCCTAATATAGTAACTGAGGAAGTTTCAAAGTTTCCTCCGGTCAAAAGAGACCTGTCGTTAGTCCTGGATAAAAAGATCTCTTTTAAAGAAATTGAGGCGATTTCGAAAGAAACCGAACCCCGGTTGATAAAAGAAATAAGGGTATTCGATGTTTATGAAGGTACAAGTGTAGAAAGCGGCAAAAAAGCATATGCCATTTCTTTCATTCTTCAGGACAAAGAAAAAACTTTGACAGATAAAATAATTGACAAAACAATGAGTAAGCTTATGAAAGCGTTTGAAAATAAAACAGGAGCCTTGATCAGGCAGTAATATGAATCAGGAAATAGTAGCAAACGAATTAAACGCACTTGAAAGAAAGCTTTCATTACTCATTAAAGATTATCAGCTATTAAAAGAACAGGTTAGGGGACTTAGGGAAGAAAACCAGGAATTGAAGAATGTTGTATCCAGTAAAGAGGATCAGCTGACAGGGTTTCATAATAAGGTAAAAATTGGTAAACTTGTAAGTAATATAGAGGCAGACGAAAATGATTCTGCTGAATTAAAGAAAAAGCTAGACGATTATATTAAGGAAGTCGATAAGTGTATTGCAAATTTGAGTAATTGATCATAAATTTTTTTTACTATTCTGAAACTGAATGGAAAAACTTTCGATAAAAATAAAAATATGGGATCGTGAATACCCCATGAAAGTGATGCCGGAGGAGGAGGAGCGAATACGAATGGCAGGGAAAATTATTAACGATAAAATTAAGACATATAGAGAAAAATTCGGTATTGACGATAAGCAGGACCTATTAGCAATGGTTGCTTTCGATAGTGTAGTTGATAAAATGGAATCAGAGGGTAAAACCGATTTAACTGATAGTGTTATAGTAGAAAAACTCAAATCCTTGAATAATAACCTTAACCAGGTCGTCTGAGAAGTATTTCTTTTCCTCAGTTTTTTTTGCCAGCCTCATCTAAATAAATGTTTTACTCAAAATGTAATTCATCATGGATGGCATCATATTCGTTATCATTTCTGGAGTTATTGGTCTGGTAGCCGGGGTTATTCTCAGCCGGGTAATACTCCTTCGTAAGACTAAAGACCTTGAATCCAAGGCCCAAAACCAATCAAACATGATTATCAAAGAAGCTGAAATCTCAGCTGAAAATATTAAAAAAGATAAAATACTAGAAGCAAAAGAAAAATTTTTGAAACTTAAAAGTGATTTTGAAGAAGAAGCAAATCACAAGAAGAATCAAATAATAAGCAACGAAAACAAATTAAAGCAACGCGAGCAAAATCTCTCACGACAATTTGAACAAAGTAAACGGGCAGAGGGCGAAGCGAAATCCCTCAAAGAAAGACTGGATTTGCAACTCGAGGTAGTAAACCGAAAAAAAGAAGAGCTTAATAAATTTAATGAACAGAAAGTATCGATTCTTGAGAAGGTTTCAAATCTCACAGCTGATGACGCAAGGGAACAACTGATGGAATCACTACAGGCTGAGGCAGAATCGAAGGCATCATCTGTAATTAAGGATATACTTGAAGAAGCTAAATTAACCGCAACGAAAGAGGCCAAAAAGGTTGTAATTGAAACAATACAACGAACAGCCACGGAGCATGCTATTGAGAATTGTGTATCGATATTTAATATTGAAAGCGATGATATCAAAGGAAAAATCATTGGTCGAGAAGGGCGAAATATTCGTGCACTGGAAGCTTCTACAGGAGTTGAAATTATTGTTGATGATACACCGGAAGCAATTATCATTTCAGGCTTTGACCCTGTAAGACGCGAAGTTGCCAGGTTGTCACTTCACAGGCTTGTCCAGGATGGCCGGATCCATCCCGCACGTATTGAAGAAGTGGTCGCAAAAACACGTAAAAACATTGATGAAGAAATTGTAGAAATTGGCGAACGCACTGTAATAGATCTTGGAATCCATGGCATACATCCCGAACTTATTAAGATGATTGGAAGAATGCGATTTAGATCCTCTTATGGACAAAATTTGCTGCAACATTCACGTGAGGTTGCCAACCTGTGTGCTGTTATGGCTTCAGAATTAAAACTCAATCCAAAAAAAGCAAAACGAGCAGGATTGCTCCATGATATTGGAAAGGTATGGCCTGAAGAGGCTGAAAAACCACATGCAATACTGGGAATGGAACTTGCAAAAAAATACAAAGAACATCCCGAGATATGTAATGCCATTGGTGCCCATCATGACGAAATTGAGATGAGCACATTGATTTCACCAATAGTCCAGGCAAGCGATGCCATTTCCGGTGCCCGACCTGGTGCCCGGCGGGAAGTGATGGAACAATACATGAAACGGTTGAAAGATCTTGAGCAATTAGCACTTGATTTTGAAGGGGTTAATAAATGCTATGCCATGCAGGCGGGTCGTGAACTGCGGGTAATGGTTGATGCGGATAATGTTACTGATGATCGTGCAGAAATGTTGTCATTTGAAATATCACAGAAAATTGAGAAGGAAATGCAATATCCCGGGCAGATTAAAATTACGGTTATACGCGAAAAACGGTCTGTAGCATTCGCAAAATAATATATTCTTACCCAGCTAGCTTTTTCTGCAAGTATAATCCTGTAAAATAAGACGATACTGCTCCCATTAATAACCCAGGAATTAGGCTTACGGAAATGGTCATTCTTTAACATTATGCATTACCAATCTAGATTCTGTATATACAATTGTATATATTTGTAAATGAACTTTGAATGGGATAATTTAAAGAGTAAATCAAATTTTAAGAAACATGGAATTGATTTTAAAGAAGTCACCCAAATTTTTCATCGTCCCATGGTGTTATCGGTAAATAAAACTACACAATAATTGGTAAGTACCCGTACACAATAA
>CAZONK010000023.1:0-23882 GCA_964581095.1 uncultured Roseivirgaceae bacterium | reverse complement strand
CTTCGAAAGTTACAATTTGAAAAAAATAGGCGTAGAAAGACAATTGAGCCAATAACAGAGTTAACTGATAAAATAAAGGCTATATATATATGATCCAAAAAGAAAATATTCTTTATATATTACCATTTTTTATTTATTGTGCTGAATACTGTATTTTCTAACCTACAAGAAGATGGCCAGTGAGGTCATAGACTATCAGGCAGTTTAAGCAATGATTTACTGACAATGTGTAGGTTTGCCAACCTACTGGTCGATATTCAATCAACAAGATCTGTTCGGTTTCCAAACTTCCGTGTTGGCCCTTTATATCCGCAAAATTTTGTTATTTAATAATCAATTTCAGAAGTACCCATTTTCCTAGAACTGATATTCTGACTTAGACCAAGAATTCCATAGTTCCACCATAATTAATGTAATGTGTTGATATACATGTGTTTATACTCATAAAGGATCAATTGCTTATAAAACGACCCGCCAGGTATAAACTGATCTATCAGGATACCTGACGGGTTACTGCCAGTGCTTCCGGATAGTTGATAGCATCTCCCCATGAATCGCGTTGGCTGCAATTATTTCCCTACCGAATAGATAATTATCTCCTCCTTTAAAATCTGATACACTCCCTCCGGCACATTGTACGATGTAAGCACCTGCTGCAATGTCCCATGCGTTTAGATTGTATTCAAAAAATCCCTCGAACCTTCCGCATGCAACATAAGCAAGGTCAACGGCCGCACTGCCCACCCTTCTTATACCATGCGAATTTTGCATAAATGAAGTCAGAATTTGCAAATATTGGTCCATTTTATCGAAACTATGATATGGGAGACCTGTCGCCAGAAGTGAACCCGAAAGCTGCTCCTGGTCCGATACCCCAATGGGCTCACCATTGCAAAATGCTTTACCATCCATTGCATAAAAACACTCATCACGGTTAATCTCATGCACAACCCCCAGGATCGTTTCACCCCCATCTGTAAGCGCGACACTTATGGCAAATGCAGGCAACCCATGTATGAAATTTGTTGTTCCATCCAATGGGTCAATAATCCAGGTAAGTTGCTTGTTTGTCCGCACTATTGTTCCTTCTTCTGTAATAAAACCCGCCTCGGGAACAATCTCCCTAAGGCCCGCCACGAGCATTTTTTCTGATTCCTTATCCACATACGATACCAGGTCATTAAGTCCTTTATATTCAATCCTACTTCGATCAAATCCAGCAGATTCATTCCTGATAAACACCGCCACTTCGTTTATCAGTGCCCTGGTTTTTTCTAGCGTTTCGTCCATATCTTGTATCACGAATTTGAATATTTATTTGTTTTCATACGTACTAAAAATGATAATACCAGTAAAGTCACCAACCAAACAGAGGTTCGCCCCAGGTACTCGTTATAATTTTTTAACATAGAATTATAATTATTTTCAGGGTTTTCCGCTACTAAAACACCTTTCCAATGATCTGTTAAAACCGGAGAGTCAATGTTGTGATAGGTTGGTTTGTTCTCAAAAGAATCCATCCATCGACCGGATCCAATAATTGGAGATGCCAATACAATCATTGTGATGATTATTATTCGCCACCTAAACTGTCTATAAGCACCAGCAAAAAAAGCAAAGTAAAATAGAATATTTATTACTGCAACCCATAGGGTGCCACCCAAAATGCCAGTAATACTATACCACTGTACCCATTGAGGTACCCCATAAAAACTTTCAGCTATAATAATCCGATCAGTCACCCCTGTCCATGCAAAATTGAAATAGTCAAAAAACAGAAGAAATAACACAAAGCCAAAAAGTGCCACCGTGGTATTCATCCGGATTTTCAAAATTCTGTAAAACAGAACGGAGACAATTATTGATCCTGCTGAATAAAGGGCATCCGTTATTTGAACTCCCGAGTGAACAAATACCTGAAATACGCTGTTCCCAAGGGCCACGAATACAATTAGTATTATTGGTCGCTTCCATAAACCTGATGTGAGACTATCCGCTAAAGCCAGGATTGGTGCATAAGCCAGGAAAACTCCAAATGGTAATGTTTCAAAAATTTCTTTTTCTGCAAAAAACAGTAGTGATAATGCAGCATATGCATATTGTTGTTTATGACTATTTCTTTCCATTAACAATGATTACTATTTCCCCTTTTATGTCTTTCCTCCCCACAAAATTATCATGAATTTCTTTTAATGTGCCATTTACAGTTTCCTCATGAATTTTGGTTAACTCCCTGCTTACAGAGGCACGACGTTCTTCATCAAAAATTTCGATTAGCTGTGAAAGCATCCTGAGCAACCTGTGCGGCGATTCATAGAATATCATTGTGCGGTCTTCTTCTGACAAAGCAAGAAGTCTTTTTGTCCGTCCTTTTTTATGTGGCAAAAATCCTTCGAAAACAAAACGGTCACAAGGTAATCCGGAATTGACAAGTGCAGGCACAAACGCAGTTGGGCCAGGAAGTGTGTTGACTGTTAATCCATTCATTAAACAAGCCCTTGTTAGCAGAAATCCCGGGTCTGAAATTCCTGGTGTACCCGCATCGCTCACAAGTGCAAATACTTTACCTCCCTTCATTTCCGAAACCAACCCTTCGGTAATTTTGTGTTCGTTATGGGAGTGAAAACTCTTCAGGGTGCTTGAAACAGAATAACGTTTCATTAATACCGTAGACTTGCGTGTGTCCTCAGCAAGAATAACATCAACAGATTTAAGAATTTCAATAGCCCTGAAAGTAATATCGCCTAGATTTCCTATAGGGGTAGGTATTATGTAAAGTGCAACTTTTACAATATCATCCACAATCAGGTTTGTAGGAGCTTATCAATGGCTCTTGCCAGGGAACGATCTTTCTCGGTAACGATGTTCCCCTCATCATGTGTGGAAAGGGAAATATTCACTTTGTTCCAGACATTGCTCCATTCCGGGTGATGATTCATTTTCTGCGCCAGTATTGCTACTTTGGTCATAAAAGCAAATGCTTCTGAAAAATTAGCAAATACAAATTCTCT
The DNA here is from genome assembly GCA_964581095.1 of uncultured Roseivirgaceae bacterium. Taxonomy (GTDB): domain Bacteria; phylum Bacteroidota; class Bacteroidia; order Cytophagales; family Cyclobacteriaceae; genus SZUA-230. Next base: position 20,871 of record CAZONK010000023.1, on the reverse strand, counting down.
GCAAAGTTTATTATTTTGTTCTTCCCACATATACTTGTTAAGTTACAATTATTTTAATGCTTTAATGATATATTGAAACTGCAGGCCCGTTGTATCCTTTTCTTCAATGGTAAAACCCGCGGCCCTTAACTCTTTTTCAGCAGTTGACAGCGCTACCTTCGCCGATTCCATAGGTCCTACAGACATTTTTCCTTTTTTAAAATCTACCAACACAAGTTCTCCTCCTGGCTGCATCCCGGAATATATTTTTTTAAGGTACGGAATGCGGTCCCGAATAAAATGGAATGTATTCACTATCAAAACTACATTTACTTCTTCATTTGCAATTAGTGGATCATCCGGCAGGCACAGGCGAGTTTCAATTTTATTGGTAAACCCGCTCTCTCCAAGTTCAAATTTTCGATCCTCAATGTATTCAAGAAACCTGTTTTCTACATCTATCGCTATTACTTTGGAAGCCAATGGAGCCATTCTGAAAGTAAAATAGCCTGTTCCGGCTCCAATATCAGCAACAACTTTCCCTGAAATATTTCCTAATTTTTCAACAACCAACTCCGGATTTTGCCAAAAATCCCTGATTGGATTGTCATATTGTTTTAAAATTAGATTGATGTCTTCGTTACTTCCAAAGGTAGAATCCTGCTCCTCTACAATTGGGGGAGAATCATTTAGCAATTCATCTTGCTCTGGTTTTGAACTGCAGGAGAAAAATATTGCAAGTGAAATGAAAATGGGGAATTCCTTTATAAATTTCATAACAGGTTCCTGTTGGAATTACTGGTTGATTTTTCAACCTCAAATTTAGTTTATATTTTGATGAAAAATTTAAAATATTATAATGCAATAAGACCCTCAATTTCATCGGCCTTAAGATAGATAGTAATAATTTGATCTGATGAACCTGCCATTATCTCAGCCGTCAAACTAATATAGTTCCCATTTTTAGATGGTTTTTGAGTTACATCATGTTTTGGAAACAAATTCTTAACTGCTTTTTCCTTTCCTGCAGGTACAATGAATTTAAACATATATAATGATGGCCAGGAATAACTATTCTCTAGTTTCTCTTTAAAATCACTAAACTTTTGATCTTCCATCACCCTTCCTATTTAACAATAAAAGCTCACCGGTAGCGAGCTTTTATTGAATATGTTATTTTAAATATTTAATAGAACTTATATCGTTCATCCTTGATATTAGCCCCTTCTTTTATTGATTCAGTAATGTAATAGGACGTGCGCCCTTCCACACTTGAGAGAAGTTGGTTCTTGTACGCTGAGAAGTCGGCAATTTCAGGTGCAGGTGTGATTGCTTCAATTGTTGCCAGAACTACCCCTGACCGGGATTTGACGGGACCTGTTGATTGTCCTGCTTCCAAAGTGAATATTTTTCCAACAGCTTCAGGTGCTGCACCAACATTAGGAATTGAATTTGAATTTCTTTTCAGTCCCAAATTTGTATAAACATTTGCACCTTCGCCATAGGCTGCTGAAATTTCATCAACAGTTCCTGAAAGACCACTCAGCTTACTAATGATATATTCGGCTTTCTTTTCGTTCAATACAATTCTCTGTATCTGAAAATTCACATCTTCAATTTTTGCCGTACCTTCCTTTACTTCATCCGTCATCACCACAATTATATATGTATCATCTATCTCAAAAACTTCGGATACCTCATTTTTGTTTGCATCAGTAAAAAGCCATCGAACAATCTGCCTGGCATCTCCAATGCCGGCAATATTTGATTGTTCGGCACCAATGTTAGTCGCTTCAATTACAAACAATGAATCAGCCTCTGCACTTGACTCAAACTCATTTAGGTTAGTATTGGTCCCTGCAAAATAATCAGCCTTTCTAAAGGCCTTATCCTGGGTCTCATCACTGGCGATTATCGTTCTTTCAATAGTGGCAATTTTATAGTTGTTATTAGTTTTAAGGTGGGTTACTTCAATAATATGATATCCAAATTCTGTCTCAACCACATTTAATAACCCCGTTTTTGTAGCTGCAAAAACTGCATCAGAAAATGGTTTAACCATTTCGTTGGAAGGAAACCATCCCAGATCTCCACCCGTGTTAGCGGTTCCATCTGTTCCATATTGCCTTGCCATATCAGCGAAATCAGCACCACCCCGAATATCACGTAATACTCTCGTAGCTTCTGATTTGGCTTCAGCTTTTGCCTCGGGAGTATCCTCAGACCATTTGAATAAAATATGACTGGCCCTGGCTGAAAAAACTGTGTCCTGAATAATTTCAACAACTTTATAAATCTTAAATGAGCTTCCTTCCAGGTAGGGCCCATACACCTTACCAAGTTCAAGTTCATCAATTATTTCTAAAAGTTCACTCTGAAGAATTTTGGGTGCAAAAGTTCCAAATGTATTTGTACCATCAGAATTTATCCTTGCGTAAACCGAGTCGTCCTTGATATCAACAAACTCCCTCTTAACATCTTCAATATCGTCTTTGAAAAACGCTGTGTCCTCAGCTGACGGAACAACTTTGAATGAAACCAATTTTATTGACTTCGATGCTTCTACCTTATAGTCCTCCTTGTGCGATCTTAAATAATTTTCCAGTTCCGATTCAGAAACATCAATAATTGAATCATTGACAGAAGAAAATGGAACATACAAATATTTTATATCCGCGCTGGAAACCTGCTCATCGTAAAGTTTCTTCGCTTCAGATTGAGTAACATACGTAGATTTATTAAGTAGATTTTCATATTTGATTCGTTGTCGTGCCGGTTTAAGATTACTTTCAAATGCATACCACTGCTGTTGAAGTTGGGCAGGTTGTGAACCAAAGTTAGCAAGGAATGCGGCCAGCCTTTCCCTATCGAATAACCCTGTTTGCTGATTTGCAAAAATTGGTGCGGATGTAATTTCCGTGCTTATATTCTTTCCCTGAACCAAATCAACGATTTCTTCATCTCCCACTTCAAGTCCCAGTGCATCATACTCCTTTTTGAATGCTTTGTCAACAATCATTATCTCCCATGCCTGGTTTCTGAGCGTAACCATTTCACGTTCGGTGGGATTTCTTCCAAAGTTTGCAGCATAATTGTTTGCAAACACATCTACCTGTTGCTGGTAGGCCTCTAATGTAATTTTATCACCTGCTATTTCACCAACTTTGTTGTCTTGCTGCCCAAAAAAGAAGGAGTTAGGACCAAGAAGGTCTGCGAGTATAAATGATAATATGGCAAATGCAACCATTCCCACGATCACCTTCCCCATTTTATTCCGTAATGTATTAATTAATGCCATATATGTGTTTTTTTCAAGACCGCAAAAATAGCTAGTTCGACAGGAAATATCAAAGTTATGTAAATCAAAGAGCTCTAAAATTCAATCTTCTGTCGAGAATAATTTGAAAAGGTTGAAGATGGGATGAGTTTACTTAGGATAATACGGTCAGTTTTACAGTTTCAATGCGAATATTATGAACGGACTCGATTTGAATTTCAAAACCGGGAATAACAATTATCTGATTTTTAACAGGTAAATCTTCAGTTATTGATAGCACCAGGCCTCCCAACGTCTCATACTCACCTTCAGGCAATTCCCAGTTGTACTTTTCGTTTAGATAATCAACCTCGTGCCTGGCACTTAGGTTGTAGGTATTTGAATTGAGTTTTTGCTCTACAAGTGTTTCATCATCATGCTCATCCTGAATTTCTCCAAATATCTCTTCAATTACATCTTCCATGGTTACCATCCCGGATGTACCGCCAAACTCATCAACAACTAATGCAACACTAGTATGTTTATCGATAAATTGAAATAAGAGCTCGTTCGCCAGCATTGTTTCAGGCACTATCGTTATAGGTGTGATAATGTCCTTTATATTTTCAGGCTTTCTAAATAGTTCAGATGAATGGCAATATCCAATAATATCATCTATCGTATCCTCGTACACAAGAATTTTTGAGTACCCACTATCTATAAATGATTTTTTAAGTTCTTCAATACTATCTGATTGATCAACTGCAACAATCTCTGTTCGTGGCATCATACATTCCCGAACTCTTACAGATTTAAATTCCAGTGCATTATCCAGAATTTTTGTGTCCACTTCAACGGACGAACCTGAGCTTTCCTTTTGATAATATTTAATGAAATTATTTAGATCAGTAAGTTTAAACGCAGGTTTATTTTCTTCATATTTCAACCTCAATATACGAGTAATGATAAATTTTGAAAGGTTTACAACAAGCATCACAACCGGATACATTAAAAAGTAGATAATTCGAATGGGCAAAGCAATTACTCGCAGCATCACATTTGGATTGATCATAAACAAACTCTTTGGTAAAAACTCAGCAGTAACCAAAACAAGTATGGTAGAAATAATCGTTTGAATCAACAATATCCACCCTTCATTGGAAATAGCTTCGGGAAGGATTGATGCAATCCAGGGATTTAGCATCCGGGCCATGAAAATACCATAAACTACCAGGGAAACAGTGTTTCCAATAAGTGTGGTTCCAATAAAATGAGATGGTTGTTCGCTAAATCTTGCTAATATTTTTCCGGTAAACGCACTTTTTTTTACCTGCAATTCAATCTGAAGTTTATTTGCAGATATAAAAGCGATTTCCGATCCTGAAAAAAAAGCTGAAAACAATAGGGAAACTGCGATGATTATTAAATATTGTTCCATTATCTGGATCGCTTCAATTGCCTTTTTATTTGTCGATTGCCCTGTACACCCCTTGACTTTCTTTTACTCTTTTTATCGGGTCGCCTGGTTTTATTATCTTTTTCCTGTTGATTTAATAGACGAAAAAGGAAATACATGCTAAGGGAGATCATAAATATCCAATAGGACATTTCGAATCCAACGGTAATGGTCTGGTGAATCCCAATAATTAAAACTGCTGCTGAAATGAAGAGAAGAATTGTCCGGGCCTTCGTCATTCATCTAAATTAAATGTTCCCTGTGGATTTTTTATAACGTACCTTGAAAAATCCTGTTTAGCCGTCAATCCCACACCCGTAAGGATTTGATCTTCTGTTTCGATTCTTACAAATTTTTCTGTATAAATATCCCCATCCAGGGGTTTCCAGAATAATTCTTCAGTATTCAATGTTTCACCACTTTCCATGTTTGTCAATTTTACAGCACCCTCTATACGCCAGGTTTGATCTTCCTCAGTAAAATACGCATAGTTGGATCGAAGCGTTGATGTAATCACTCCACTTTTATCGTAAAATTCAATATAACCTCCTTTTGGAAGTTCCCTGTCACCGGATGAAAATTCATGAATCTCAATTGATATTACTTTTGCATTTACAATAGCAGAATCACTATGCTCTATAACTGCATTTGTAAGTAATCGTAATGGACCTGTATAGGGTTCATAAATTATTTCATCATCTGAATTACTACACCCTGCAAAAATAAATACTATCAAAATCCAAAGCATAAAATCCAGGTATTTTGGCCTTATATGATTTCGATTAATCATCAATCCCTGGTTTGAACAACTACGGTTTCATTAATCCAGCATTTAATCGCCATTGTATTTCCTTTTTCGATATTTTCATTAAATATTTCCTCTTTCGAAGGGAATTGTTCTTTTGAAGCCTTCATCATGTGGGTGTTACCTGCCTTTTTAAACATTGTATATGCAGCAATATAGGGTAACCGATCTTTTACCTTACTATCATAACCTGCGCAATCAGAAGCACTGTAGTAGTATAGCCTGCCAATGGCATTAAAAGCATCTTTGTTAAACTGATCCTCTTCAATTGCTTTGCGAAAGTAATCCCTTGCTTCAACCTTATTTTTTTGTAAGGTACTTAGTTTACCAAGATCAATAAATACATCTGCTTTTTGATTGGGTTGTCCTGCTAGCGCTATTGCCTCATTAAGGTAATCTTCTGCACAATCATACTTTTTCAAAGCCAGGCACTGCCTTGCTATAACTTTATAGCACATCCCATAACTGGGCTCTTTTGATTGAATTACTTTTGCTGACTCAAGGAACAAAGGATCCTCAGTACAACCTCCCTGAAGTAAGAAATTGAAAATCTTTTTAGCTTGTTTGAGGTCATCTTTATTTGAATAAAATTCAGGGCCCATATTTGTAATTACAAATTCACAATCTATTCCTTCGGGAATTGCTTCAGTCAACATCCGGTCGATGAGATTTTTTTGCTTGTCTAGATCCTTTCCCTGACTAATTTTGTATTCAATGATATCAGAAATTTGTCCATAACGAGTGAGGACTTCTTCTGTTGAAAGGTTTCCGTATTTTAACTTATTAAGTTTGATCACATTCATGTAGGCAGGCAGATTGCTATTCAATACTTCCTTACCAGAAATTCTGAATGTTTCATCAAAAAGATCAAGCAGCATTGGATACTTACTTTCATCACGAATCAAGTACTTATAAGCCTTATATGCCTTTCGATTCATTGCATTCAAAGAATCTCCAAAGTAGGACATCCGAATATCATACATCAGTAGCATGCTGTCTAAAAACACTTGCTTTTGAGTAGACTCCGATGTCTCTTCCGCAAGTTTCTCATAGATTTTACTGCCGTTTTGGTAAATTGATAAATTGAGCTTAGGGGCATTTAACAACAACCAATGTAAGTTATTTGCAGCCTCCCGGTAATCATCAATGCTCATATAATCGAAGTACAGTGCTACCTTTTCTTCAGCTGTTGCCCTATCTTCCGGCCATTCCCATGATCTTCCATCCTTTTGTGCAAATAACAAAGGTGAAATGAATATAAATACTAGAAAGAAAAAATCTCTTATCCAACGCACAAGTACCTCCTTTTCAATAATTAATTGAATTTCGGTCTTACAAACCAACGGTTATCGTTAAACGTTACTCCGAAATATATCCTAACAAAATTATCCTTAATCAGGCCATTATCGATTGTTCCCCTGGTTCCGTACCGAATACCAAAATCTACAGATGAGAAACTGGCTACCGGTAGTGAAAACCCAAAATTCATGCCAAGCTCATTGATTTGTGTATCACTGATGAAATACGGTGTCTTTTCATAATTAAAACCGAAGCGGTAAGTAATCCGGGATAAATAATTATCAACAGAGGCGAAATTTGGTATAAATTCTCCCCCAATTCCAATTTTAACAGAATTCACAAGTTCAGTTTGGACGTCATCAAACCCCCGGAACTCTTGCCAGGGTTGAAGGTTTATATCTACTCCCACCATAAATTTATTTAATTTCTCAAATGATATACCAACACCATATGAAGCAGGAAGATGGATTTGTCCTTCTTGATTGTCTAAGAGGGTGTCAATTTGTATGGGTGTATTGGTCCTCGTATTTGTAATTAAAGTTTTAGACATTTCAACGCTTACATCCTTTTGGAAATTATAGACACCTCCTATTGAGAGCCTTGACTGGTCTCCCAAAGGTTGTTTGTAAGCAAATCCCAACCCATAAATAAAATCGCCGGCTGTAATTCGTGTTCTCGAGGTTGGCACATAAGGCCCAATGGGATCTGAGAGAAATGCACTGGTTTTCTTATCAATGGAGCTGAACAGGTATGACACATTGCCTCCGAGATAAAGATTTTTAGTCATTTTTCCCCCCAATGAAAATATGAATTGGTTAAATCCTCCTTCACCCTCGTTGAATGAGGTTACTTCAGCATCAGGATTCCCTCCCACGGTTGAAGTCGCTTTAAAATTATAGTTAACCCTTGAATAAGGGAACATTCCAACACTCATAGCGAGTTTTCCCTGATTGATTGGCCAAATTATATTCATGTAGCTTAATGTTCCACCTTTTGCTACCTCCCTGTCTTCCTGTTGCCAATACGTTCGGGTTTCACCTGTAAAGCCCGCAGTAAAAGAATAAACACCATTATCAGCTATTAATGCAGGGTTTAGTGTATTCTGGTAAAAAAAACTCCCATTACTCAGGCCAATACCCCCCATGCTATAATGCTGAACCATTGCTTTTGTATAGATATCACCGATTCCCAATGAAGAATATGGAGACAAAGTCTGCCCTATTGCCACGCCCTGCATCATTAATAAAACCAATACTGCTCTAATAATTGTTTTCATCCAACATATTATACTCCAAAATTCTATTCAACCCAATCAAAACCAGTTCAGGGACTGCAAAGATGCTGGCTTTTAGCCGGTTTTCAAAGAGTTTGGCTTCCCCACCGCATAGAATTACCATGATATCAGGATATTTCTCCTGATATTTTTTAATAAATCCTTGAATCTCAATTGTCAGACCATCAATTACTCCGCTTTTCATTGCAGATATTGTTGATTTAGCCGGGATCATCCAGTCCTCCACTTTTACATCATCCAGTTCTATTAATGGTAAATTTTTTGTAAAGTGATTCATGGATTGAAATCGCAAACGACCACCGGGTGAGATTATACCACCGACATAACTTGACCCTCCTTCCAGTACATCGTATGTAATACAGCTGCCTGCATCAATGATCAGGCTATCTTTGGACGGGTTTATAACCATAGCACCTGCAGCCGCGGCAATCCTGTCAACCCCAAGTGTATCCTTTGTATTGTAGTCTAAATCAAAAGGTAATGGAGTGGCTGCGGTAAGTTCAATCACCCTTCCTTTCACTGAAGGCAATTCCGGCATCTCCACAACGGAACTGATGATCACATTGTTGGGCTTCAGCTTGTTTAAAGTGGCATAAATGTTATCCAGGGAAATAGATTCAACAGGGCTTTTTAAATCCCCACTATAAAAACATCCCAGTTTTGCTGAATAATTTCCTATGTCGATCGCCAGATTCATTAGATTTACCTCTTCACTAAACGTAACTTCAAACATTAAGGTATTGAAATCACTACAAAAATACAGAGTTATTGGCTTGATGTCAGGAACATCGGTGGATGGACTTGACATCGCTTACTGTGAATTTAGTTTCAGTGATAGCCGGGTTCGCCATTTTGAAATATTAAAAGCAACAACGGTAATTTACCCTGATGATCTGAAATCAAGACTTATCAATTCAATTTTTTGTGATGGTTTGGAGCTGACAAAGTTGGATATGGATCTGGGTCATTGGATTGGCAGTGAAACAATTAATTTTATTGCAGTTAATAGTATTGAAATATGTGTGATTGCTTCCCATGGACATACGGTTTTCCATCAACCAGAAAATGGATTTACGCTGCAAATAGGAAATGGAAATGAGATTCATAAGATTACAGGATTTCCAGTGATCTTTGATTTTAGAACCCTAGATGTTGTAAATGGAGGACAGGGAGCACCATTAGTTCCTATCGGTGACGTACTCCTTTTCAGTGAATATGATGCCTGCCTTAATATTGGTGGTTTTGCCAATATATCTTATGACGACAACGGCGTTAGAAAGGCATTTGACATTTGTGCTACCAATATTGTAATGAATGAACTGACCCAATCTGTTGGTAAGGAGTATGATGATGGTGGGAAATTGGCAGCAGGCGGAAATTTCATTAATGATCTTGAAGAATCACTTTCAAAACTTGAATATTACCAATTACCCGCTCCAAAATCTATTGGGAAAGAGTGGGTTGAAAAACAAATTATGCCAATCATTAACAACTATTCTTCTTATGAAGTGCCTGATATTTTGCATACCTATGCAACCCATATAGGTAAAACTATTGGAAACACAATGAACAGAATTCTAAATGCAACACGGGAAAAAGGCAAAATTTTAGTAACAGGCGGAGGTGCGCATAATGGTTTTGTAATCCAAAAAATTCAGGAATACTGCCCCGGTGGAGTAATCCTAATCCCGGACGAAAAAATGATAAACTATAAAGAAGCACTCGTGTTTGCATTAATGGGAATATTACGTCAAAGAAATGAAAACAACTGTTTGAAGAGCGTTACCGGGGCCTTATCTGACACAAGTGGTGGAACAATTGTTGGCCCATTGCAAGCATCCAAATGATGTAATCAGTGTTTTGAATTGGGTTGAAGTGAAATATTAAATCTTTATTTTATTGTGCGGTTGCAAGGTTTAGACTAGTTTAAGGAGTTAATTATTAATTTTGAAAAAAAACCTCTTTATATTTTTTATAGCTGTTTTCCTTTTGCTGGGGTACAGCTATCAGAGTTCAGCACTTGCCAAAAAGATTGGTTCACAAGAGGTATTGGATTCAAATTCAACCACTGAATTACCCCCTGGCACCAACATTAGCACATCTGAATCTGATTCTGAAGAAACTCACCCCGAAGCACCCGGATGGACAGTAATCCCATTCGTATTGCTGTTGCTTATGATCGCAACCGGGCCCCTTTTTTACGAACATTTCTGGCATAAAAATTATCCGAAAATGGCAGTGGGACTGGCAGCATTTGTGGTTCTTTATTATGTTTTTGTATTGCATAACTACCATTCACCTGTTCATAGTTTTTTTGAATATTTCCAATTCATTTCCCTATTAACATCTTTGTTTGTTGCATCGGGTGGCATCATGATCCAGGTTGACAAAAAATCTACACCCTGGGCGAATGCATTGCTTCTCGTGATAGGGGCTATCATAGCAAACATCATTGGTACTACAGGTGCCTCTATGCTACTTATCCGTCCTTTTATAAGGCTAAATAAAAACAGGATAAAACCCTATCACATCATTTTTTTCATATTCATTGTAAGTAATGTAGGGGGATCACTGACTCCCATTGGGGACCCCCCTCTTTTCCTGGGATTTTTAAAAGGAGTCCCATTTATGTGGACACTTGAGCACAATCTTATACCCTGGATTTTTGCCATAATCGGATTGGTAATCATATTCTATTTTGTTGACCTCAAAAACAAAACCGATGACCTTGATGAAGGGGAAGAATTTACCAACAAAGTCTCCCTTCTTGGTACCAGAAATTTTGGTTGGCTGGCGATCGCTGTTGCTGCTGTGTTTCTTGATCCAAATGTATTCGACTGGGTACCGGCTATCAATTATGAAGGCGCCAAATTTTCGTTTATAAGGGAAATCATTATGCTGCTGGTAGCATACTTCTCTTTTCGGTTTGCAAATAAAGATGCCATAAAAGGGAATGAATTTAATTTCGAACCAATTCGTGAAGTGGCATTCATTTTTGTAGGGATTTTCGGAACAATGATGCCAGCCCTGGAACTCGTCAGCAATTTTGCTTCCAGCCCTAAAGGTATAGGGATTATAACACACAATACCCTGTACTGGGGTACGGGTATTCTATCGGGATTTCTTGATAATGCACCAACATATATTAATTTTCTGACAGCCGCAATGGCAGCAAAGGGAGCTGATATTGGAGTATTTTCTCAGGTGATTGATTTTGCCAAAGGAGGTGTTTATGAAAACTCAGTGTTAAATTTAAAAGCTATCAGTATTGCATCAGTATTTTTTGGGGCAATGACCTATATAGGTAATGGTCCCAACTTCATGGTAAAATCAATTGCTGAACAGGTTGGTATTAAAATGCCCTCTTTCTTTGGATATATCATCCGCTTTTCAATTCCAGTTTTATTACCCTTATTCCTCCTAACCTGGCTTATATTCTTCTATTTTCAGGTTTTATAATCCAAACAATCCACTATTTATAGCCTGAAGTATTTGATTTTTATATTCTGTGGACACCAGGAGCGAAATATTATTTCTACTTCCACCGTATGATATCATCCGAACGGGTATCTTTTCAATACATTTAAAAATTTGAGTGACCATCCCTTTATCTTCCACTACCATATTTCCTACAATACAAATGATCGACTGATCATAATCAACTTCAACTTCACCAAAAGGTTCAAGGTCTGCAATAATTTGATAGAGACTCGTACGATCATCTATTGTGAGGCTTACAGCTACTTCCGATGTTGTAATCATATCAATAGGAGTTGTGTATTTTTCAAACACTTCAAATACTTTTCTCAAAAAACCATAGGCCATTAACATCCTGGAACTGCGGATTTTTATCGCTGTAATATTGTCTTTGGCTGCCACCGCCTTTATCACAGCGATGGGCCCCCTTTTAACCTTCTTGATCAGGGTGCCGGGTGCATCCGGATGCATTGTATTTTTTACGACCACATTAACATTATACCTTTTTGCCGGTTGAATTGTAGCAGGGTGAAGGACTTTTGCTCCGAAATAAGCCAGCTCCGCAGCCTCATCAAATGATAGTACCGCTATCGGTGCCGTTTTATCTACAACCCTGGGGTCGTTGTTGTGCATACCGTCAATGTCCGTCCAGATTTGAATCTCATCTGCCCCTAATGCCGCCCCGATCAATGACGCTGTAAAATCACTGCCTCCTCTTTTTAAATTTGCAACCTCTCCCAGGTAATTCCTGCATACAAATCCCTGCGTTACCCAAACCTTTGTCCCATCACTTTTTAAAAATGGCGCAATTTTACTTTTGATAGAAGCTACTTCAGGTTCCCCATCTTTATTCAATTGTATAAAGTCCACTGAAGGGATCAATTCTACTTTTTCATTTTTTTCAGTTAACAAAATATGAAATAAGGATGTCGATAGGTTCTCCCCCATCGTTACAATGTGGTTTACCTGATTATCATCCATTTTGGTTTCAAGCAAATGCTGCAGGTCAGAACCCCATTTTTTAATAATATTATTAGCTTCCTTTAGAGCTTCTCCTTTAAGCAGTTTTTCTGCATACTCACGGCTACTATTGATCAGATTTTGTAAAGCTTTATCAGAATCTGATTTCCTTTTATCTGATTTGAGTGAACATATCTCATACAAAGCATTAGTGGTGCCAGATACTGCTGACAATACCACAATTTTGGGAGTAGATTCCGCCAGAACAATATCAGCAACTTTTTTCATCCGGTCGGCACTTTCCAGCGAAGTACCCCCAAATTTCATTACAACCATACCTGAATATTTAATTTTTACTTAGCCCGGATTGAAAGCATTTTAATTGCTGTTATAGCAGCTTCATCCCCCTTATTACCATGTTTTCCACCTGCCCGGTCGAGGGCCTGTTTCATATTGTCGGTAGTCAAAACACCAAAGATCACAGGTTTGTTAAACTTTAATCCGACATCTTTGATTCCCTGAGCAACAGCCTCATTGATAAATTTGAAGTGAGGGGTTTCACCCTGAATTACACATCCCAGGCATATAATAGCATCAATATCCGGTTTTTCCGCCATCCATTGAGCTCCAAGTGGCAGCTCAAAACTACCTGGAACATCACTTCTGACTATATTCTGAGGTTTAACTCCATGATCCATGAGGGTTTCCCTTGCTCCCTGGTACAATGCGTCTGTAATCTGATCATTCCACTCTGAAACGACCATTGCAAATTTCATATCGCCGGTGTTACTTATATTTTTATCTGAATATGCACTCAGGTTTTTATCTTTAGATACCATGGATATTACATTTAAAATAAAAAAAGGGGATCAAGCTATCTGCTCGTCCCCTTAAATCAATTTATTTATTTTTTCTAAGAGGTAATCAGCGACTCAAGTCTTGCCTGCTCCTTTTTTGCCCCATCAATTTCTGAGGATTCTTTATATTTTTCAATGAGTTCGTCATAGCAATCTTTTGCTTTTTTAAATTCATTGGATGCTTCATAAGCGGTAGCTAATTTTTTCAAATATATAGGAGAAAAATACTTATTTGAATTATGATGTGCAGCTTTGTCATAATACGTCGCAGCATTGCTGAATTCGTTCAATTCCATATATGTATCTCCCATAAGGCTATAGGCACGTGATTGAACAAGTAAATCCGATGAACTAAAATCATCTAAATAAATAAGGGCTACCCTATAATTTCCACTTTTAAGATTGATAACACCTGCATAGAAATTTGCAAGGTTAGATGCATCTGTTCCAGGATATTCGTTAATAATATCAACGAAGCCATAGTTATTTCCATCTCCGTTTAGAGCAAGGGTAAGGCTATCCTGTTCAAAATAGAATACGGCCTGGAACATGTCAGACTGTGCCAGATTATTTTGATTATCCTGGTAATAGTTATAAACAAAAAATGCTGAAATGGCAACAGCTATCATCCCACCAATCCACATTACCCACAATTTATTTGCGGAAATAAACTCTTCCGTTTTAGTGATTTTTTCAGCTAAAACTTCAGGGTTCTCAAAGAACTCTTCTCTTTCCGTCCTGGCCGCTTTCTTTTTGGATCTACCCGACATGTTTATACTAAAAATTTTGAGGGCGCAATATTACAAATTGATTCGGACTTAACAAAGAATCTAACCCCTTACAAACGGATAATCTTTCTGCTCATAAACATCCGTAAATGCTTCTTTCGGATCGGGAAATTTTGATTCCTCGGCAAATTTTACACTTTCGGCAACAATTGCTTTAATCTCAGTATCAATCTTATCAATTGCAGCCTGTGTTGCTATTTTATTTTTAAAAATTGTATTTTTTACTTGCTCTATAGGATCCTTCAGCTTGTAGGATTCTACTTCTTCTTTTGTCCTGTACTTTGCAGGATCAGACATTGAATGCCCTTTGTATCTATAAGTTCTGAATTCCAATAAATAGGGGCCTTTTCCTGAACGAATATGTTTTGCAGCTATTTCCACCGCATTGTGGACATTTTCAACATTCATTGCATCAACAGGTGCCGACACCATGTCATAACTGTTGCCTAGTTTATATAATTCCGTCACATTGGATGTTCGGGACACTGAGGTGCCCATTGCATACCCATTATTCTCAATTACATATATTACAGGAAGGCTGTAATGCATTGCCATATTCAAAGCCTCATGGAAAGCTCCCTGCCTGGTGGCCCCGTCACCCATATAACAAACACACAAATTTTTGGTCCCTTTGTACTTTTCAGCAAATCCAATTCCTGTACCCAGTGGGATTTGGCCTCCAACAATACCATGTCCGCCAAAAAAGTTTCTTTCAGCATCAAACATATGCATCGAACCCCCTTTCCCTTTCGATATACCCGTTTCTTTACCGTATAACTCCGCCATTATTGCTTTTGGGTCGGAGCCCAATGCCAATGGATGTGCGTGGTCCCTGTATGCAGTAATCCAGCAATCGTCTTTCGTGAGTGCAGAAACAGCTCCTGCAACACATGCCTCCTGTCCAATGTAGAGATGGCAAAACCCACGTATCTTTTGCTGACCATACAACTGACCTGCTTTTTCTTCAAATTTTCGCATGAGCTGCATCTGTGTATACCAGGTCATGTAGGTTTCTTTCGAAAATTTATTCTTCGCAGTCTTGGGGGTCTTTGATTTTGATGTTGCTTTTGCTCCTGGCATATCAGCTGTATTTTTGAAATGAAGTGCAAAATTAGCCAAATTCCATTAACTTATAAAGTAATTACAATTTCACATTTGTATGCATTTGAAAGAGCTACGTTTAATAAATTTCAAAAATTATGAAGACGACATTCTTCATCCAACAGATGGTATTAATTGCATTATGGGTGAAAATGGAAGTGGTAAAACAAACCTTCTGGATGCTATCCATTATTTGTCATTCACAAAATCAGCCTTCAATCCAATTGACACACAATGTATCCGGCACAACAGTCCCTTTTTTTCACTTATTTCAAGAATAGAAATGAATGAAAAAGAGTTTCCTGTATCATGCAGTTTAAAAAAAGGCTCAAAAAAAGTTTTTAAGTTTGACGACCTGGAGTATGAGAAACTGAGTGAACATATCGGCCGGTTTCCAACGGTATTAATTGCACCTAATGACACCGATTTAATCCGGGGGGGAAGTGAACTGAGAAGGAAATACTTTGATAGTATAATTTCGCAACTGGACCAGGATTACCTTCGAAACCTTATTGCATACAATCATAATCTTCGGCAACGCAATAGTTTGTTGAAGTATTTTAGAGACAATTTACAGGCAGATCATGATCTGATCGCTCCATACAATAAAATACTCCTCGATAAAGGCCAGGCCATTTACAATCGCAGGGTAAAATTTTTCGATCGATATTTGCCATTATTTACTAACAAATACAAATCAATTGCAGAAGGTAAAGAGGAAACTTCCATTGTTTTTTCATCCCAATTCGGGGATGAAAAACCGGAAGAACTGCTCGAAAGCATGTTTAACCGCGACATGGATTCACAGCGTACTTCCTTTGGTATCCATAAAGACAAATGGACATTCCTGATCAATGACGATGGTATGAAGCAATTTGGTTCGCAGGGGCAACAAAAAACATTTGTAATTGCTTTGAAAACTGCTGAATTTGATCTGTTAAGGCATGAAAAAGGCTATTTCCCCATTCTGCTTCTTGATGATATTTTTGACAAACTGGATGACAACCGAATCCATCATTTGATGCATATGATAACAGACCATTCTTTCGGCCAGATTTTTTTGACAGATGCTCGTCCTGAAAGAACAAAATCAATATTATCACAATTAAATCTAAAGGGTAATTTTATTGAAGTAGAAAATGGTACTATTTCTAAATAATAAAATGGTTGTCCTATTTCCGGTTGCAGGTTTATTATGCAAATTTGATCTTGCCGATTCATTATAATATTATTGAAATGCAAACACTTGCTAGGCCAACACATGAGGAAATGTACAAGGCACTTATTGAAAAAAATCCACAGTTTGAGGGTATTTTTTTTGCAGCAATTCAAACTACCGGAATATTTTGCCGACCTACGTGTCATGCAAGAAAACCAAAAAAAGAAAATGTTGAGTATTTCCCTACAGCCAAAGATGCCCTTGACAATGGTTACAGGCCTTGTAAAGTTTGCCATCCATTGGAATATTCAGGTAATGCTCCCGGATGGATCATTGATCTGTTACAGGAAATTGATGCACATCCTGGGACCAGGATAAATGATACCGATCTGAGAATTCGGGGCCTGGATCCTGCCCGGGTGAGGAGGTGGTTTAAAAAGTACCATGGGATTACTTTCCAGTCATATTTGAGGTCTTTACGAATAAATATCGCATTTGATAATATAAAACAAGGCAAAAATGTAACCGGGGTAGCATTCAAAAATGGTTACGACTCACTAAGTGGGTTTGGTGAAACATTTAAGAACAATCTTGGTTTCCCACCGTCCCAAAGTAAGTCCAACGAATTGATTGTGGTTTCCCGGTTGAAAACTCCACTTGGCCCAATGCTGGCGGGAGCCACTACAAAAGGAATTTGCCTGTTGGAGTTTACTGACCGGAGAATGCTGGAGACACAGCTGGAAAGGATAAAAAAAATATTCAGATGTCAAATAGTATCCGGTAAATCAGATTATTTCAAGGATGTTGAATCCCAATTACAAGAATATTTTGATGGAAAAAGGAAGCAATTTTCAGTACCCCTTGAACTTAACGGAACACCATTTCAAGTGCAGGTATGGGAGGAACTTCTACAAATACCTTATGGTGAAACAAGGTCGTACAAGCAGCAGGCTACAGCCATTGGAAATCCCCGGGCAATCCGGGCAGTAGGTCGGGCCAACGGCGACAACAGGATTGCAATCATCGTACCCTGCCACAGGGTTGTAGGTGCAGATGGCAGCCTTACCGGGTATGGCGGAGGGCTGCATCGAAAAAACTACCTTTTAAACCTTGAAAACGCAAACCGATAATTGAAATAACATGTCTATGACCCTAATTGTTTAGTTTTGTAATATTCATGCCCTGGGACAAGAAAAAATACAAGGATCGAAATATTCGGAAGTCTGATGCAAAACCACTGAAACAAGTTTTGAATCAAATGTTTCAGCAATATCGATTAACCGGGAAGTTCAGGGAAAAGAGAATAATAAACTCCTGGGAGAAAATAATGGGCCCCTCTATTTCTAAACGTACGGCGAAGGTATTTATGAACAATAGTATCCTCTTTGTTGAACTTACCTCTGCCCCTTTAAAAAATGACCTGACTTTATCGAAGGAAAAAATTATTTTGCTTTTTGAGCAGGAGTTTGGGAAGCACTGTCTTAAAGATATTCGGTTTTTATAAGGTTGAATCAGTTCTTCATAGCAGACATATCTACAACTCAGAGTGTGTACATTGCCCAATAATACCTAAGGCTAAGTATAAGCATCTTCGACAACTCATATGCGATACTTTTTCCAAATCGCTCAGGATTCCTTAGAAGAAGCACCCTGTTTGATTTGGATTTTGACATCCGAAATTTCTGCCAGGTACCGGTTGGCTTTGGAATTATTTTTAACCAGTTCAAATACATGCATTCCTTGTTACAACACATTAAGTTAGATATATCCCCCTCGTCATCCGGGGTAAATAATATCTACAATAATGGATATTATTTCAATTTACAATCAAATGTGTATAGCGCGATTGAAAATGCAGATGTAAGTTATTTCCTATTTCTTCACTTTTTAGCTGAAAAGGGCCTGAAAAGTGCATTTTTTTGAAAAATATGACACGCGATTTTCTAGCAAACATCGCAAAAATTGACTTTTAGGATTAATGGATTATTCCATATATCGCTGTTTTTCAGGCATTTAACTCACATATGGGAGGGGGGGGTAATTCAATTTCCATGTAAAACTGACACACGTCAGATTGAATAAAAAGTTAAACCGCAGCGCTTTGCATTCATAACTACCTTAGGTACTGATTATTATAAATTAATTTCCGTTTTTAATTGAACAATGGATAATCTGAGTAGTCATCCTCCCTAACTTCAAGTTGTCTGGTATAAGCATCTTAAGACCTATTATTTCAAATAAATTATTTCCATCAATTTCAAATTATTCAATTATCAAATAAACTAAGAAAAAATGAATTTACTATTTCAAAAACTACAACTTATAATACTATTTAGCATGATGTTTGGATCGTTGAATACTGTCTTTGCAGGATCATTATTGGATCCATCAATTGTTTGCAAAGGTGGTTCAAAATCTCATTCGTATGAAGCTGTATCATGTTATGACGGAAGAAACGGTTACACCTGGTCTTGTAACAATTGTGAAATTCAAGATAATAATGGATATTGGAAATCATATGTAATTATTGGTAGATCAAATGGCAGGATACGACAAGTTAGATTTCTTAACTCAAGTGGGTCAAGTGCAACTATATCAGTTTCAGGTTCGGGATGCATAGGTTGTCAGTGTTCTTGGCAGAAAACAGTTTCTTTCAATCCACCTGCTCATCAAGCTATACTTACCGGAGATAATCAACTTATGAATTGCGGAGGATATAGCAATTTCTATAACATATCTGGACTATCATCTGGCTGGTTTACAGCTGGGACTTCTGGAAATAGTGGAGGACTAAACACTTATGCCAGTGGAGGCGGCTCTCCTACAGGCTATGTGAAGGTGTGGCCTTCAAGTGGGAGTTCTTCTGGAAATAAAACTTTTTGGGGTGGAATATATTGGGTAGATAATGCATCAAATCACTGTTATCAAACAAATATCTATAAGACAATTACAGTAGTATATCCAAATCTCAATATTACTGGTGCCACCCAAATTTGTCCCGGAGGTCTTTATCAGTATTATGCAACTTTTGATGGCGCAACCGAACCTGTCCCGTCTACTTCATATAGCTGGACATATCCTTCAGGATATTACTCGTTAAATGGTAATTCTAATTACTCATTAAATCTCCAAGCGCCACAACAAAATCCTCAAGGGGGAGCCGTGAATGTTAATGTGATATTGCCATGTGGCACATATAATAATGGTCTGACAATATATCCATATTGCTATGGAGGATATTCTTATTCCGTAAATCCTAACCCGACATTTTCTGAATTAATAGTAGAGATTGAATCATCGGAAGGTGATGAAGATCTTTTTCAATCTGCAAATGAAAATAAAGTATTGTTAATTTTAACTGATGAAGCAGGATCTGTTGTTAAACAAAAAAAGCTAAAGGGAAAAAAAGAAAAAATAGATGTTCATCAACTAAAACCCGATATTTATTATGTTAAAATATTGGTCAATGGTTATGAAATTGATAATACGAAGAGAATTGTTAAAAAATAATTACATAATAATTTTAATAATCGTTTTGGCATGCTTTCATATTAAACTATTTGGGCAGCATGCCAAAACGCAATTCAAATTTGGGATAAGTGCTAATTTTAAGAGTCCAGGGATTACTTTGCAGCTAAGCAAAAGCCTGGGAGATTCATCCCGATTCAAAATTTCTGGAAACTACCATCGTAATTGGTCAAACGCTACAACCCATATTTATAACAATGGGCAACTTACATCCAGTATTAATAATAGTCTTGTTTTTGATATATACAGTACGTTGATGGAATATTTATTGATCCGGTCAAAGAAGAAAAAATATCAAGGTTTCGCCGTGGGGCTTGGCCCTGGATATACATATTCAACGAGTGACAACTCTGAATATCTAATTGGTCCGGGGATTGCTACAAAATTGGAATATCAGGGGGTTCTAAAGTCTAATTGGTATTACGGTGCAGAAACATTTTGGATTTATTATTTCAATCAAAATGAAACATATAAGGTTGGTCAGGTAATTCTTAGCTACATGCCTATAATTCTCACAATCGGCTTCAGGTTTTGAGAGTTTAGTATGCCAAAATTAATTATTCACCTTGATTCCGTGAAAAAAATATTTACTCCAGTTTTTGTACTGCTCTCCTTATACTCAATGGGACAGGAAAGATTCGTTAACCTGGAATTGATTGGAAATGGAATGGTTTACTCTATCAATCACGAGTGGATTTCCGAACAGAACAGAAATATTTCACTTGGTCTATACCTTATACCTTTCGATATAGAGGACGTTGTATATAAAGGAGTTGGATTAATTACCAACTATGGGAAACTCATTAATCTGAGATCCAATTTCCTCGAACTTGGTGCAGGTTTAAGTTTGTTTTATGGCTACCAGCATCACCTGAAATTGACTCCGGTTGGAATTGAAAGAGTTCCTTTAGG
>CAZONK010000022.1:4910-24438 GCA_964581095.1 uncultured Roseivirgaceae bacterium | reverse complement strand
TATCCCTCATTATAATATTCCATCCCTCCGGGATTTTCATTGGAATAAAATGATATCCTGACTAACCACTAATCATTTAACTGCCGTAGGCAGGACATATTTTTACCAGGGTTGTTAAACTCTGGATTAGCAACAATAGGTAAATGAGTTCCATCGGAACGAAATGTTTTACTCCAAAAGGAATTCAATTACATTCACTTTTTCAAAATAAATTCAGGAATTGTTCAGAGATTTCAGACAGTTTGAATTCCAGTTTCAGAGAATTTTAAAAAATAAAAGGTAGTAACTATTAAAATTCCGCACTGCCTGTTGCCCGGGGGAAAGGAATTACGTCCCGAATATTGCCCATTCCTGTAATAAATTGAACCATGCGTTCGAATCCCAGGCCAAAGCCACTGTGGGGTGCTGTACCGAACTTTCTGGTATCAAGGTACCACCATATTTCTTTCTCATCAATGCCAATTTCCCTGATTTTAGAAATGAGTACATCATATCGCTCTTCCCTCTGTGAACCACCAATTATTTCTCCGATTCCCGGGAAAAGAACATCCATGGCAGCTACAGTTTTCCCATCTTCATTTTCACGCATGTAGAATGCTTTTATCAAGGCAGGATAGTTGTAGAGAATTACAGGTTTTTTAAAATGCTTCTCAACAAGAAAACGTTCGTGTTCTGATTGAAGATCAACACCCCAACTATCAATTTTATACTCGAACTTTCCTTTTTTATTCGGTTTGCTGTTTCGAAGTATATCCACTGCTTCGGTATAGGTTAGCCGCTCAAACGAATCTTTGATTATAAACTTCAATCGTTCAACCAATCCCATTTCATTTCTTAGGTGCTGTGGTTTGGATTTATCCTCATCGGCGGCCCTTATATCAAGAAATTGAAGATCATCATTACAATTTTCCAGGACATAGTTTATAATGTATTTCACAAACCGCTCTGCCAAATCCATGTTGTCATTTAAATCATAAAATGCCATTTCCGGTTCCACCATCCAGAATTCTGCCAGATGCCTGGAAGTATTGGAATTTTCTGCCCGAAAAGTAGGGCCAAATGTGTAAACATCAGACAATGCCAATGCACCCAATTCAGCCTCAAGTTGACCGGAAACTGTAAGATTGGTTATTTTTTCAAAGAAGTCTTTCGAATAATCTACATTACCATCTTCATCCCGGGGGGGATTAGACAGATCGAGGGTTGTTACCTGGAACATTTCACCTGCACCTTCCGCATCGGAACCGGTGATAATGGGTGTGTGTAAATAAAAAAAACCGTTTTCGTTAAAAAAAGTGTGAATTGCAAAGGAGACTGCGTGACGAATTCTTAGAATTGCGCCAAAAGTATTCGTCCGGGGCCTTAGATGTGCAATTTCCCTGAGAAATTCCAGGGAATGTTTCTTGGGTTGTAGTTTATATTTTTCAGGGTCTGAATCACCAAGTATTTCAATTGACTCAACGATTACCTCAACTTCCTGGCCTTTGCCTAATGACTCTGTCACTTGTCCTATGACAGATATTGTTGCACCGGTAGTAATTCTTGAAAGAACTGATTCATCCATGTTTTCAAAATCCACGACAGCTTGCATATTCTGAATAGTGGAACCATCATTGATCGCGATAAATCTGTTGCTACGAAATGTTCGTACCCACCCTTTAACATTTACAGTTTCACCAATTCTGTCTTTTGTAAGAACACTTAGAATTTTTGATCTCTTGATTCCCGCCATGACTAACCTTTCAAATACATTAACGCTATTTCCACAATTTGATTGAAGTGCCGCAAAGGAACTATATTTTGCCTGTTTTGGCAAAGCATTGATGAAAATATAATATTTTTGAATCGGTCGTCATTATTAATAAACAAGGATCAAAATATTACGAATGCAAAGGCTTGGATTAACTCAATCACTTTCCCAGAAACTGTCTCCTCAACAGATACAGTTTATCAAGCTATTGCAGGTCCCCACAGCTGAACTTGATACACGTATTGAGGAGGAACTGGAATCGAACCCAGCACTGGAAGAGGGGAAAGAAGAGGAACTACAAGAGCAAAATGATGATGATCTTCAGGATTTTGGAGATGAAACAACCGCGGATAAATCTGACGAAATCAACGTTGAAGACTATATCAGGGATGAAGATTATTCTGGCTTTAAAATGCAGGGCGATGGCAATACGGAAGAGCGTGAAATGCCTTTGGCTACAACAAGTTCATTAAATGATTCTCTGTTGTCTCAGTTAGGCTTCCTTGGATTGGATGATCACCAGGACGCAATTGGAAAGCAATTGCTTGGAAGTATCGATGGCGAAGGATATATACGTCGTGACTTAGAGGCTATTATTAACGACCTCGCTTTTAGTCAGAATATTGAAACAGATTATGATGAAGTTGAAGAGATATTGGGTAAAATCCAGGAATTTGATCCCGCTGGAATCGGTGCACGCGACTTAAAGGAATGTTTGCTCATTCAGCTTGAATTAAAAAAGGAACAAACTTCAGAGGTATTATTGGCTGTTCGTATCCTCAATGAATGTTTTACGGAGTTTACCAAGAAGCATTATGATAAAATCATAAAAAAACTTGAGATAGAATCCGGGGATAAATTGAAAGATGCTATTGAAATAATAACAAAACTAAATCCAAAACCCGGTGATGCATCTGTAAATATTGCTAAAACTCAATACATTATCCCTGATTTTATCCTTACCAATATGGAAGGGAAACTTGAATTGACCCTCAATTCAAAAAATGCCCCGGAATTAAAAGTAAGTCGATCTTACTCCGACATGTTTAAGGCATATGATAAAAGCAATAAAAAAGACAAGAAGCTTAAAGAAACCGTTTCGTTTGTGAAGCAGAAATTAGATAGCGCCCGATGGTTTATCGATGCAATCAGACAACGTCAGCAGACCTTGTTACATACAATGAATGCCATCCTGCAGTTTCAGTATGATTATTTTTTGACCGGGGATGAAAGTAAATTGAGACCAATGATCCTTAAGGATATCGCTGAAATCATTGATATGGATATCTCAACTGTATCCCGCGTGGCAAACAGTAAAGCGATACAAACAGAGTTTGGCATTTATCCTCTTAAATACTTCTTTTCAGAGGGAATTTCTACAGATTCAGGTGAAGATGTAAGCAGCCGTGAAGTGAAGCAGACTTTAAAAAAACTAATTGAAGATGAGGACAAAGCCAAGCCTTTGTCTGATGACAAGCTTGAAAAACACCTTAAATCAAAGGGTTATAATATTGCCAGAAGAACCGTGGCCAAATACCGCGAACAAATGAATATTCCTGTTGCACGATTGAGGAAGGAACTCAAGTGAATAAATTTATCGCCTATACATTTTCATATGTATTTCAACCACTGTTGATGGCAACTTTTTTGTATGCGACAATTTTATGGGTCACTCCTTCTGAAGCTGGGGTACAGTTTAGTAATGAGAACAAATTAAGACTTGTTTTGATAATTTTTTTAATAACAGCTGTTCTTCCAATGTTGAGTATTTTTATTATGAAACTGACCTCAGGAATATCCAGTTTACATCTTGTGAAACGAAAAGACCGAATTACTCCTTTTATATTTATTGCAGCTTACTATGTATTTGCCGCTTACCTGCTGAAAACAAAGATTTCGCTGGGTCCATTGTTTGATACGCTCATAATTACCATTGCAGCCTTGGTAGGATCGGTTGCTGTAATTACATTTTTCTGGAAAATAAGTGTCCACAGCATTGGTGTAGCCGCCATCCTGGGATTTATAATTGGAATGAATTATAATTCACCTGATGGTTTGTTTTATTGGCCAATTCTGGGCTGGGTACTGGCATTAGGTTTTACAATGTCTGCAAGATTGTATTTAAATGCACATAAACCATTGGAAGTTTGGGTAGGTGCAGTGTATGGGTTGATAGTTTGTTTTTTTGCCGTTACAATATTTGTTTAAAATAAATAGATTGAATTATGGATTTCAAGTTTTTGAAATTTGATATCATCGATGGTGTTGCAACCATCACTTTGAACAGGCCTGAAGTTTACAACGCGCTGAATG
Source organism: uncultured Roseivirgaceae bacterium (assembly GCA_964581095.1). GTDB lineage: Bacteria > Bacteroidota > Bacteroidia > Cytophagales > Cyclobacteriaceae > SZUA-230. The sequence continues at coordinate 20,375 of CAZONK010000022.1, read as the reverse complement.
ATGGACTTACGTATGAAATTCAGGGCGCCATCAAACAATGCGCAAAGGATGATAGCATCCGTGCTGTGGTGTTAACAGGCGAAGGCAAAGCATTTTGTGCAGGTCAGGATTTAAAGGACTCTTCTGATGAATCTGATAAATCATTTCTAAAGTCATTGCGTAAAAGGTATAATCCTATAATAAGATCCATGAGGAACCTTGAGAAGCCTGTTATTTGTAAATTGAACGGGGTGGCTGCCGGCGCAGGTTGCTCTCTCGTTCTTGCCTGTGATTATGTTGTTGCTTCCAGTGAAGCAGTACTAATCGAGGTATTTGTAAATATTGGGTTGGTTTTGGATTCAGGATCAGCCTGGTTCTTACCCAGACTTGTTGGATATAATAAGGCATTTGAGTTGGCCACAAGAGGTACACGAATAAAGGCTGTTGAAGCTAAGGATTTGGGAATTGTGAATCAAGTGGTGCCACCGGATGAATTGGATAAAGCAACAAACGAGATAAGCAATTATTACAAAAACGCACCTACAAAAGCAATTGGCTTAATAAAGAAAATGCTTAACAAATCGTATAAAATGACCCTGGAGGAAATGCTTGATTATGAAGCATATTGTCAGGAAATTGCGGGAAGTTCAGAGGATTATGTAGAGGGAGTAAATGCATTTCTGGAGAAAAGAACTCCAAAGTTTACAGGCAAATAAATAGAATACCCATTTTTAATAGTATGACAAACGTTTTTGGAATTCTGCATATTCTATATTAATCTCGAGAATAATAAGACATTCAGGACACTTATTATGATTTTGAAAAGCTGAAATAAATTCAAAAGTGGAAGAGGATAAAATTATTTCATTTAAACCACATATATCCAGATTCGTTGGTCAATCCCATTTGCTGTTTGGCTTGATTTTGATCATTTCTCTAATTCTTACCAGTTCACTTAATGCCCAGAACTCGGAGGAGTATATTCTAAATATCAAAAAAGCAATGGATCCGATGAAAGTAGATGGGGTGCTTGATGAAGAATCCTGGAAAGTTGCAGATATTGCAAAGGACTTCTTTCGTGTATTACCAATGGATACCGGTTATGCAGAGACAAAAACAGAGGTCATGATGACCTATGACGAAAAAAATATTTATATGGCCATAATTTGCTGGGATCCACTGGAAGGAGATAACATTATTGCATCCCTCAGACGAGATTTTGAATTTGGGAAAAATGACAATTTCCTGGTTTTTATTGATCCATTCCAGGATAAAACCAACGGATTTTCATTTGGGTCCTCGGCAGCCGGTGCACAGTGGGATGGGCTACAATCAGACGGGGGTAATGTTGGCCTTGAATGGGATAATAAATGGGAATCGGAGCTGGTAAAGGAAGATGGCAGCCATACGCATGAATTTGCGATTCCCTATAAAACCATTCGTTATAAGAAAGGGATTGATAAATGGGGTATCAATTTCAGCAGGCTTGATTTGAAACAAAATGAGAAGTCATCCTGGACCCCGGTTCCGAGACAATTTTCTACATCCACACTTGCATTTGCAGGGACATTACAATGGGATCAACCTCCACCCCCTGCAGGTCCCAATATCTCATTGATCCCTTTTGTTTCAGGTCGGTCATTTAAGAATCATGAATCAGGCGGAGAAACACAATATGAATTTGATGGAGGGTTGGACGCAAAGATAGGGGTCACCTCCTCTCTAAATCTGGATCTCACAGTGAATCCTGATTTTGCCCAGGTTGAAGTAGATCAGCAGATTACCAATCTGAGCAGATTTGAACTTTTTTTTCCTGAAAAACGACAATTTTTCCTTGAGAACAGTGATCTGTTTGCCAATTTCGGAGATAGGAATGCCCGCCCTTTTTTTTCAAGACGGATAGGTTTGGAGAGTGCAATAGTAGCAGGTGCCCGACTTAGTGGTAAGATAAATAAAAACTGGCGTATAGGTATTATGGATATGGCCACATCGCGTGTTGACAGTACCAGTTTCCCGGCTCAGAATTATTTGGTAGCGGCTTTGCAACGCCAGGTATTGAAGAGGTCCAACCTTGCCTTTTTGTTTGTTGACAGGAGTGCAATGGATCTCCATCCCGAGGACACACTGTCCAATGAATGGAATCGTGTTGTTGGAATGGATTTCAACCTTTTTACCGAGAACAATCTATGGCAGGGTAAGACGTTCCTGCATGGCTCAATCACCCCCGATAAACAGGATATTTCCCACGCCCTGGAGATTGGGTATAGGGGTCAAAACCTGGAAGTTGAATGGGAGCATAAATATGTAGGAGAGGATTATGTGGCTGAGGTTGGGTTTGTCCCACGTACCGGTTATACCCTACTCAATCCTGATATCGGTTATGCCTGGTATCCTAAATCGACAGTGGTAAATCGTCATGGGCCATTAATGCGGAACGATATAATTTTTACCTCTGGTTGGGGTTTTACCGATTACAAAATGACTTTGCAGTACCAGCTTTTGCTTCTTAATACTGCGAGTTATTCAATTGAATACGAAGAGAATTATATAAAACTGACTCAGCCATTTGATCCCACTAACAGTGGTAAAGACACACTTGCAACTGGGTCAGAGCATCAATTCGGAAATATTGCAGCTACAATTACATCTGACAAACGGAATCTGTTTACTTACAGTCTGGGGGGAAGTTATGGCGGATATTTCAGCGGTACCAGGAAAAATTTTCAGGCCAACATAAGCTACAGGTTCCAGCCATTTGGCAGTATTTCACTGGATATGGACTATAACTTGCTCACTTTTGCTGATGAATCAAACAACTCATCATTTTTTCTTATAGGACCCAAGTTTGATATTACCTTCACCGATAAAGTATTTTTGACTACCTGGATTCAATTTAATAATCAGGTAAATAATGTGAATGTAAATACACGTTTTCAATGGCGCTTTGCACCCGTTTCTGATTTGTTTATTGTGTACACTGATAATTACTATTCCGAAACTTATAGAGTCAAAAACAGGGCACTTGTGATCAAACTCAATTATTGGCTTAATCTTTAAATCTTTAATATGTAATCCGGTTTTTACTTTGAAATTGGAGGCTCTCTCGTCTTGGTAAGAAAATCTGTCTGTAAAGATAGTCTTTCAACATGATGAAAGTCATTGACATTTCCCTATCAAATTTGTAAAATTATATACCAATATCAATGTCTGTTTGTTCATAGTAAAACAATTTGTCATGCCTGAGAAAAAATCATTTGACAGAAGAGGATTTATCAAATCATCATTTGTCGGAGCAACCGGGTTGGTAGCAACAAAAGCTGCATGGAACCAAACTGAAAACCTGGAGAATGAGATCAATAAAGAGAAAATAATTTACCGTTCTTTGGGTAAAACCGGTTTGAAACTCCCAATTGTAAGTATGGGGGTAATGAGGGCTGACAATCCCAATCTTGTAAAAGCAGCATTAAAAACAGGGATACAGTTTCTGGATACTGCACATGGATACCAAAATGGTAGAAATGAGCAAATGTTGGGGAAATTGTTAAAAGACTATCCGAGGGAATCTTATATCCTGGCAACCAAGGTTAAAGGAAGCGGAATGAATCAATGGACCGATGAAAAGGTTAAAGGGGAATTTTTAAAAAAGTTTGAGATTAGCCTTGAAAGACTACAGTTGGAATATGTAGATATTCTTTATCTTCATTCTGCAAAATCAAAAGATTATACTCTTTATAAACCCTTTCTCGAAGCCCTGGCAGAAGTGAAGGACAAAGGAAAGGCAAGGTTCATAGGAGTTTCTACACACAGCCATGAGCCGGAAGTTATCAATGCTGCAGTTGATAGTGGCGTTTATGATGTTATCCTGACTTCGTATAATTTCCAGCAAAAACACATTGAGGAATTAAGAACTGCTATAAAGAGGGCATCAAATGCAGGCATCGGAATTGTAGCCATGAAGACTATGGCAGGGGGATTTATGGATAAAGAACGCCAGCAATCAGTTAATGCCAAAGCGGCACTGAAATGGGCGATGCAAAATGAGCATCTTCATACATCCATCCCGGGGATGACAAGCTTTGATCAACTTGAAGACGACTGGGCAATTATGGAAGACCTTACATTGACGGAAGAAGAAAAAAAGGATCTTAGACTTTCATTCAACGGAAGGTCAATGTATTGTAACAATTGCGAAAAATGCTTATCCCAATGTCCTTACAATCTCCCCATACCGGATGTAATGCGCTCCTATATGTATGCATATGGATACAATAATCTTGAAAAGGGTCATGACCTCTTACAAAGTACAAATCTTCCCTCAGATGCTTGCGAAAATTGTGAAATTTGTACGGTTAAATGTACCCAGCAATTTGACGTAGCATTAAAAATTAAGGATATAAAGCGGCTTATGGATGTTCCTCAGGAATTTTTAGCCTGATATTATTGTGAATGAAAAGAAATCGCTAAATGAAAATATTCAAAATCTTTTATTTGACAGGTATTCTCATCTGTTTCTCAACAAGAATTGTGATTGGGAGTATTGATGATTTTAGTTTTCCATCAATCCAGGGTTATAAATTAGTTCAGGATTATCCGGTTTATACACCAGAAGATCTATGGGATTATATAAATGGGGCTGCTGAAACTTACGTGGCCTTTCATTTTCTGGATTTGAATATTGCCGAATATTTGAATGATAATGGGGAAAGAATTAAGGTGGAAGTTTATAAACATCGTTCTTCAGATTATGCCTATGGAATATATTGTAGTGAAAGATACCCGGATTATAATTTTATTGATGTGGGTGCCCAGGGATACGCAGAACCCGGGTTGGTACATTTTGTTTCGGGGCCACATTATGTGAAAGTAATGTCAAATTCTTCAGTTCTACACAAAAATGATTTAACCCATATTGCAAGACGGATGTCGGCATGGCTCGATGAAAATCCTACATTGCCAGAACAGCTGACAATTTTCCCTGTAGATGGTAAATTAGTTAAGTCTGAATGTTTTATATCGAACAATTTTTTGGGTCATGAATTTCTGAAAGATGCTTACATCGCAAATTATGAGTTTGGTGATCAGAAGTTCAACATATTTATTTTTTACAGGATGAGTGCTTCTGAATGTACCCAAATAGTCCATGATTATTTACGGTTTGCCGGACAGGAAATAGAGAACATTGGTGATGGGCAATATACTTTTGAAGATCGCTATAACGGTGAGATCAATCTTGTTCTTGAAGGTAATGTCATTTACGGATTTTTGGACTGCAATGACTCGTCAATAATAAATGACTATACTAAAAAGCTACAGCAAAATCTAAAAAAGAGCAATTGACAGGAGGATTACCAATTATACACCGCCGTAGATTTCAATTGACAATCCTGCGTTTTAAAATGGAAAATCTTCTTCCGTATCAATCTCTTCCAATTTTTCAATTATTGGCTCTTTGGCAACTAAATGTTCAGGATTACCATCTACATATATCGCTTTGAAGGGTCTGGTTGGGCAGGCAAATTCACACGCACCACAACCCACACAGATTTCATCATCTATTTCTGGTATCATTAATCCTGTATTTTCGTATGGGATCATATCTACTGCTTTGGTAGGACAATGTTCAGAGCATGCTCCACATTCTGTTCGTTCAGTTTCTACTATACAATTTTCTTTTTCGAAATGTACTTTCCCGATCTGGGTGAGTTGCTTCTCTTTTAAATCCTCAAAAAATGAGATTGCCTGGGTAGGGCAAACATCAGCACAGATCTTACAATCATAATTACAGAATCCCGAGTTATAATCCATACGGGGCTGCATCATCCCGGTTTGCCCATATTCAAGAAAAGTAGGTTGAAGAACGTTGGATCTGCAAGCAGAAACGCAAAGCCCACATGCAGTACAATACCTGTTAAAATTATCGATGGTTTTTGATCCGGGTGGGGATACTTGAAATTCCTTTATTATTGGTACTGTTGATGGTTTTGTAGGAACAATTTCCTTGGTAGCAGGAATAGAGTCTTGTTGAAAGTGAAACGAAGTTAAACCAGTTAATCCGGTCAAAAATAAAGCCGATTTGAGCAGAAAAATTCTTTTACCTGTATCATCCTCATCAGTAATAGTACGTGCCGGCTCAGATCTGAACCAGTTATTTCTATAATGAAACGCATTTTTGTTGCAGGCAGTAAAACAATTCAGACAAGAAACACATCGTGTAAAATCAACCTTTTTGTTTTCCTCGTCAATACAACTGGCTTTACAGTTAAACACACATAATCCACAAGAATTGCATTCTTCAGGTTCGATTGTGATCTTGTACAATGAAAAATTTGATAAAACACCAAGGAAAGTCCCCACAGGACAAACAGTATTACAGAATAATCGTCCATATTTTATTGAAAGAGTAGCCACTAACGCCAGCATAAAAAAAGGAACTACTAACGAAGCAACAACTATATCACGTATCTCAACAGGATAAAACCAATAGAGATTCATTTTTTCTAATATACTTGCTACAGAATTGTGTAGTAATCCGAATATGGGCTGGGCAAAGTTGACGCTAAATCGACCGAAATTGCTGTACGGATCTAATAGATCCAGAAGTAAAAAACTTCCGAGCAAGAATAACCCTATCGTTAATCCTAGTATTGAATACCTGAAAAGATTATTTGGCCTGGAATAATCAAAAAATTGTTTCTTTTTCTTTTTAGAACTGAATTTCCATGAAATCCGCGAAATAACGTCCTGAAGAGTACCCAAAGGGCAAACAGAAGAACAGTAAACCCTTCCAAAAAGTAAGGTAAGCAGGGTAATAATAATAAATCCTACCGAAGTAAGGCTGAGGAGGTTGAGAAATTTCAGAAGTGACGGCACAAACTGCAGATACAATACCGCCTCTAGGGAAGTTTTCGAAAACGTGTTACCATAATCAATGAAAAGAAAAAAGACCAATGCAATGAATATCAGGGATACCCCAATCCTTACTTTTTTGAGTTTTGCGATCTTCACGCGTTTACATCTTAATCCTGTTGATGGCCAGCTGGCTTAAGTCTTTTGTCCCGATGTTCATCTCGTCAGCAATCCTGATATAAGGAATCCGGTCCGGTTCATTACCGAAGATTTTAACAGCAGCTGCATCAATTGCCACAATATCCGGTGATACAAGAAGGGATTTTGGATAAAGAACGTCCGCCGTAGATACGCCACGGGGCCCATTTCTTTTCATTACGGCATAGGCATCCACAATATTCAAGTCTGGTTTTCTGTACAAAGGAAATTCAGCAATACACTGGTTCAAATCATTGTTATGCCAGTATCTACGATCCCAGACGATACCCATTAGGTTTTTCATAGCACTTGTAATTCTGGCAGAACTATGGTGTTTGAGGACTGGTACGTTTATAAAAACATCTGACTCAAGTATGAGTTCATGTACCTTGACAGATTTCAAACGTTTTGTCATAGTAGATTCCAGGACGTGATAATAACCTTCCGAGGATCCGGAAACCATTTTACCTCCTGCTTCCTTTACTGATTTTTCAATTCCACTGTTGGCATAACACTTTGTCCAGGTATCACAGGTATGATCGAAGACATAAACATCTTTAGCCCCTGCCTGTTTACAATGTTCAACAATTCTTTTAACTAATATAGGGTTGGTATTTGCTGCTCTTTCCGGAGAGGCATCCCAACCAATGTTTGGCTTTATTACCACCGATTGCCCTTTTTTCACCAGTTTATCCATTCCTCCAAGGGAAGCAATCGCCTGGTCAAACATAGTATCCGGTTCACCTCCTTTTACTGCCACCAGGTCAAATCCCGATAAGATTGGAGAACCCACCAGGTTATTGAGAGAAGCCAATCCCAGGGAGGATGCACCTACTAATGCACCGACATTCATACCTTTTTTGACAAAATCCCGCCTTTTCATAGTTGTACTGCTTAAAATTAACGCTTGAAATTTATCAGAATATTACTTCCATCCAATGACCAATGTCATGGATTGTGATGAATTATTTCTTGTAAATTCAGTAAAATTATTTCTAATTTCCACGTTATCATGCTTAAGGGAAAAATCAAAGTATTAGAAGATTGGTTCAGGGGCACACCCGGTACCATAACAGCTTTTTCAGGAGGTGTTGATAGCAGCCTTGTATTATATTTATCCAAAAAATACCTCTCTTCAGGATCCGTTGCATGCATTTCTAAATCAGCAAGTCTTAAAAAGAAGGATTACAAGCTGGCGATTGATTTTTGCAAAAGGTATGATATTCTACTCGAAGTCATTGAAACCAGGGAAGTAAGTGACAAAAAGTATTTTTCCAATCCAGTGGATCGCTGTTTTATTTGTAAAAGTCATCTCTACACTGATCTTCAAAAACTCAAGGAAAAATATCCAGGATACATTATTCTGAACGGAATAAACAGTGACGATTTTAATGATTACAGGCCGGGTATTAAAGCAGCAACAGATAATAATATCAGGTATCCTCTTGCAGAATGCAAGTTAACAAAGCAGGATATCAGGGACTTGGCAAGGTATTTTGGTTTACCCAATTGGGACAAACCAGCCAGTCCTTGCCTGAGTTCGCGGATTCCGTACGGGCACCTTATAACAAAGAATAAATTGAAACAAATTGAGGCAGCTGAAGAAATTTTAAATTCATATGGTTTTAATGATGTACGGGTACGTCATTTCAACTCAGAAGCAAGAATTGAAGTGGAAGAGAAAATGATTGAAAGATTGAAAGACAAATTTGACATAATTGAAAAGTCCATTAAGAAACTTGGTTTTAAAAAGTGCATTATTGATAAAGAAGGCCTGGTTTCAGGTAAATTGAACAGACAATTGATATTCCAAAATGGTAGAAAAATTTAATATTGATAACGATAGAAAAAGTCGACTCGGTTTCCAGGAAATAATTTATGGAACTACAAAATCGGCAGAAGTTCTTATACAAATTTTGAATTCGTATAAGGGTCAAGGTCATAATGCATTAGTTACCAAGCTTCAGCCTGAAAAAGCAGAGGAGTTAAAGAAAACTTTTCCACAGGCAATGTATGACTTTGATTCGGGTATTTTCATGCTCACACTAAATGAATCAAATTTAAGAAAAGGGGAGGTCGCTATTATATCAGCGGGAACCTCCGACATATTTATTGTAAATGAAATCTACTATACCCTGGCTTACCTGGGTTTGGAGGCAGAAAGAATAAATGATGTTGGTGTTGCCGGTGTGCACAGACTATTAAAAAAAGTAAAATCATTGCAAAAATTTAAAGTTTTGATTGTAGTAGCAGGCTTTGAAGGAGCCTTGCCAACGGTTGTGGGAGGACTCCTTCCGCAGCCAATTATTGCCGTACCTACAAGTGTTGGTTATGGTGTGGCCAAGGGAGGAAAAGTTGCATTGAATACAATGCTCTCCAGCTGTGCTAATGGGATAATGGTGGTAAATATTGACAATGGATATGGGGCGGCAATGGGTGCCTTTAGAATAATAAACGAGATCAGGAGAAGAAAATGAGCATCTTATACATAGAACCTTTTTCAGGCATTTCGGGTGATATGTTCCTTGGTGCTCTATGCGGTCTCACAGATAGTTATAAGACCATTAAAAAGCTACCGGAACTACTTGGTTTGAAGGATGGGAAAGTGGAAGTAAATGATGTAAATAAAAATGGTATCGTTTGCAAACATGTGAAAGTGATCGACCTGGGATCAGGTTCAGATCCTCCTCCTCACAGAAGCTTAAAAGAGATCCATAGTATTATTGATAGAGGATCAATCAGTGATGGATCAAAAACCATTGCGAAAGAGATTTTTTCAATAGTCGGTCAGGCCGAATCCCGAATACATGATGTACCGCTTGATAAGATACATTTTCATGAAGTTAGTGGAGTGGATTCGATTCTAGATATCGTTGGCAGCGCCATGATGCTGGATAAACTAAATGTGACCAAAACATATTCAGACCCTGTGTGTACGGGTTATGGTACAGTAAAGACAAGACATGGGATTTTGCCGGTACCTGCACCGGCCACTGCTGAAATCCTTGGAGGAATCCCTAACTATAAGGGTAATGAAGAAGGCGAAAAGGTAACGCCTACAGGAGCAGGTATTCTTAAATATTTGAATCCGGATTTTCATCCACCTGTTATAGTAAGTAAAAGGATTGCTTATGGTCCGGGACTTAAAGAGTTCAACAATCCGAATGTCGTACGAATTTCATTGGTATGGGACACTGTCCAAAATAATAATGAACAACAATTATATATTGTTGAAACCAATATTGATGATTTCTCTGCAGAATACCTGGGAAATGATTTTCAGGATGATTTATTGAAAAATGGCGCCAAGGACTTCTACTTTACTTCCGTTCAGATGAAAAAGGGAAGGCCTGGTTTAAAGATATCCTTTTTGGTATATAGTGAAAATCTTGACAAGGTTAACAGGTACATACTAGAGAACACCACAACTATCGGGCTTCGTTATTACCCAGTTACAAGGGACATCCTACCGCGAAGAAGCTTTGAAATGAAAACGAAATATGGAATAGTTAACGTTAAAGAAATTATAAAACCTTCCGGTAAAAAACAGTATAAGATTGAATATGAATCGCTTCGTGAATTAAGTATAAAAAACCAAATAAGTATTCAGCAACTTCAGTTAGAATTACATCAACTTATACTCACTCAATCAGGATAAAATGTAAATAGATAATTTAATTAAAACCCGGAGATGGATATACCAACCATCATATTCCTTGCGCGGGTTTCTTCGGGGCCGCGCTTATTCTGGAAAAACTCTGTGATGCTGTAATAATAGTATAAACTAATAGCTCCAAAACCCACACGGGCATATGCGCCATATCTGGGATTGATAATGTTGAAATTTTCTTTTTGCTTACGCTTTTTAGTCTGATCATTTTCTGTGTAAACAACTTTTGTTTTTGAGTCGATCCTGAATCCTATTTTTCCCCCCAAAGCAACTTTGAAACTTTTACGTTTAAAATTTTTGTTGGCATACCATCGAAATTCAAAAGGTATGTCAAGATATGTAGCGTTAAACAAGGAATGTTTATAACTATCTGCCTCAGGAATGTACGTTGATAAAGGAGTTATTTCAGTATTGAAATCATCGGGTGTGGTAGTAAGGGTAATTTCATCTTTGAACCGGAAGGTTTCCATTCCTAAACCAAAGCCAGGATTGAATGAAAAGCTGGATTCACCAAAAGGGAGTTCATATAAATAGTAAACATTTACTGTCCATGAAGCCCACCATTCGGATTTCATTGACTCTGGCGCATCTGTAAGAATGTTTTTCGCAACTTCAATAACCAGCGATCCGGGCACGTCAGGGCTGGCCTTTGATTTTTTTGTTTCTTTTTTTTCTTCTTTCTCCTTTTCTGCAGATTTCAAGACATTATCAGAAATAAAATTTTCTGCCTGAGCAGTAAATGAGGTTATTATGAGAAATAACAGTATTGAAAATAACTTATTCATATAGTTTTAATAAAAACGCTGCTTGTAAAATATAATTGCAAGCAGCAAAATTATTTTAATTACTTTTTGTGAACCCGGAGGGAGTCGAACCCCCATTCTCCTGATCCGTAGTCAGGTGCAGTAATCCATTATGCTACGGGTCCATATTGCATCATTTTTAGCTCCCAATATGTAGCCGGGTGAATAATGCTTCTTAAGTGTTATACAACCCAGATTTCGGTGTGCAAAGGTATGTAATAATTTATTATTTAAAGTGAAATGTGGAAACGAATGGACACTGTTAAATAGAGAATTTAGTCCGGTTTTGCGATGGACTTCTTGATATAACTTTCAACATCTTTTACTGATTGTAGTTCTTCAGCATCTTCGTGAGGTATCCTGATATCAAATTCATTCTCAAATTCCATTATTAGTTCCGCAAAGTCAAGTGAATCCACACCAAGATCCTTACTTAAGTGTGCCTCGTGGGTAATGGCAGTCTCCTGCAATCCCATTGTTTCATTAAAAATTATCTTGATTCGGGTATAAACGTCATCCATGGTGCAAATGTACTAAAATCGTAATTCAAACTCGGTTCCTTCGTCTATTTTGGTTTTAACCGCCAGAACACCCTGGTGTTGTCGCATTATTTGACGTGAAAGACTTAATCCTATACCGGAACCATGTTCTTTAGTCGTAAAAAATGGAATAAATATTTTGAGCAAGGCTTCTTCATCAATACCTGCCCCGTTATCTTTTACTCTTATCACCGGCCGGTTTTTATCATTTATTAATCCGGATACTTCTACAAGTTTGTTAGTATGTTCATCAAACGACTGTACTGCATTTTTAACAAGATTAATTAGAACTTGTTCAATGAGTTGTTTGTCAGCATTTATTATCATGTCTTCAGGGTCAATCGAAATTGTAACATTTACCTGGCCTTGTTCGATTTCCTTATGGAGCAGGAGAATAATTTGTTCAACCATTTCTTTCACAGATACTGTGCTTATTTTAGGTTTGGGAATATGTGTAAGGTTTCTGAAATCCTGAACGAATCGAATGAGTCCCTTGCTTCTTTTCTGGATGGTCTGAACCGCCAGATGAAGGTCAGTAATATCCTCGGACGAAAGAGTATGGCCTTTTTCCTGATCAAGTTGCAATTTCAACTCATCTTCTACGGTATTGGCAAGGGATGATATAGGAGTAACAGAATTCATAATTTCATGGGTAAGTACACGAACAAGATTCTGCCAGGCTTCCATTTCTTTTTCTTCCAGTTCACTTTGAATATTCTGAAGCGATACCAATTTAAACTCCTCATTTCTAAGGGTTAGCTCTATGGCATATATAGCAAGCTGAATTATATCGCCATTGATATCGAGTTTTATCAGGTCTCGTCCACCTGTTTTTAGTCGAACGATCATATCAACAAGCTCTTCACTTATAGAAGAAAGTTCTTGTATGTTCTCTAAGTGATTAATTTTCAGCAGCTTTTTAGCAGCTGTATTTATTATCTGTATGTTTCCTGGTTTATCAAAAGTTATAAGACCAATCCCAACATGTTGAACTATATTTTTAAGGTATTGAAAATCAGCTTCACGGTCTTGCTTCACTTTATTGAACATCTCAATAATTTCATTGTATTGCCGGTTAACATCATTCTGATGTTTGTCTTCGGTGTTGGTCGCGTGCGATTGCGAATAGTCTCCCGTTTTGATGGAATCCAGGAATGTAATTGTATCTTCTCTGGATTTATCAAGTAACTTGTAAAGGGAAATTATTTGTAATACCAATAAAATGAGTACAAACAAGATGGTAAGAACAAAGGACTTGTCCTGGATCAATGCTACCATCAAATACATGGTTACAAGCACCCCGGCAAAACGGAGTGAAATATTAAACCTGAAACCTTTAAAGTCCATGTTTTTCCAGTCTGCGATATAAAGAAGCCCGGGTTAAACCAAGTTCCTTTGCAGCTTTTGAGATATTTCCCCCGTGTTTATCAATGGCTTTTTGAATAACATTTCGCTCGATTTCTTCGAGATTATAATTCAGTGGTGAACTGGATTCTTTTTGTGAACCATGGGACAGGAAAAAGAAATCTTCTTCGGTAAGTGAACCATTTTCACTCATAATGATACCCCGCTCAATAGCATGTTGTAATTCCCTTATATTTCCCGGCCAGCCATATTCCTGCAACTTATGCATGGCTCCCTCATCAATTTCTGAAATTGATTTTCTATACTTTGAAGCATACATTGTTACAAAGTGTTTTGCAAGAAGTGGAATATCGTTGATTCGTTGCCTCAAGGGGGGTAGGGTTATTTCAACCGTATTGATACGATATAATAAGTCTTGTCTGAATGTGCTTTCCCCAACCATATCATGCAATGACATGTTTGTGGCACATATCAACCGGATATCTATTGAAATGGCTTTGTTGGTGCCTATGCGTGTAATCTCCCTGCTTTGAAGTACTGAAAGAAGTTTTGATTGCAACGGATGGTTGAGGTTACCAATTTCATCCAGGAAAAGCGTTCCACTGTTGGCAACTTCAAACCTTCCGGCACGATCTTCCTTTGCGTCAGTAAACGACCCTTTTTTATGCCCGAATAGTTCGCTTTCAAAAAGCGATTCGGTTATGGAACCCATATCTACGCTTACAAACACTTTCTCTTTTCGAAGGGACCGTTGGTGGATAGCCCGCGCGACAAGTTCTTTTCCTGTACCATTTTCTCCAAGTATTAGTACGTTGGCTTCTGTTTTTGCAACCTTCTCGATAAGGTTAAAAACCTTATTCATGGCTTCGCTACTACCGATTATATCCTTGAACGGTTGATTGATATCATCCTCAAGAAGTTTCTTCGCTTTCTTTAATTGATCTACCTCCTGGTAGGATTTCTTGAGTTTAATGGCTGTTGAAATAGTTGCCAGTAACTTTTCATTTTGCCAGGGTTTTAGAACAAAATCAGTGGCCCCCTCTTTAAGGGCTTTTACTGCCATTTCTACATCACCAAAGGCAGTAATAAGAATGACAACAGCATCAGGATCTTTTTCAAGAATTTGTGTAAGCCAATAAAATCCTTCTTTTCCACTCGTGATATCTTTGCTGAAATTCATATCAAGCAAAATCACATCATAGGTATCATTATTCAGAAGAAAGGGTATCTTCTTTGGGTTTTTCTCAATGATTACCTGATGTGCATGTTTTTTTAGAAGAAGTTTTGCTGCTAACAGCACATCCTCATCATCATCAATCATCAGGATTTTGCCAATTTCTTTTTCGCCGTTCATCGTGGGTAAAGGATTATTGTGGTAAAACTAAATAGTTGTAACGAAATCGGACACATTTTGTTCGAAAATTATTCCCGGAATGCATTTCGTCATATATGTTGGGCAATCCGTTGATGGGAGTGGAAATGGAATGAGCCATTATTACATCAATAAGAAGATTTATACTTTTGAAAGGATATAAAAAATATTCTTAAATACTTTAAATACTTTGAATACTTTGTATTTACGTATGCATCTCATCAATTATTTTATCCAGTCATCCCAAACCATTCTCCATATTCAATAAAAATCTGTTGATTTGCGAGCCTTATAGCTTATAATGGAAAACAGTTTTAAAATTCTACTTATCAGTGTACTCCTGGTCTTACTGGAATTTCCCGGATTGAGCCAGGATCTTTCGATTAATAAAATCAATGAGACAATAACCATTGATGGCGTAATGGATGAAGAGGCGTGGAAAGAAGCCGATGTTGCCGGCAGTTTCATGCAATACTTTCCATTTGATTCATCACTGGCAATTATGCAAACAGAAGTTCGTGTTGTTTATGATGATAACAACCTATATGTATTTGCAAAAATGTATAGTCCGGAAAAACGCGATAAATATATTGTGCCTTCATTACGAAGGGATTACAGGGGTAGGGCTTTCGATGGATTTTCGGTCCAACTGGATACGTATAAGGATAAAACCAATGCTTTTAATTTCGGGAT
>CAZONK010000022.1:0-4810 GCA_964581095.1 uncultured Roseivirgaceae bacterium | reverse complement strand
ATTACTGGACTGCTGAAATGGCCATTCCTTTTAAAACCATTCGTTATAAAGAAAACCTGGATAGTTGGTACGTTAATTTTTACAGGATTGACAGCAAAGACGGCGAAATGTCCACATGGTCGCCTATACCAAGAAATTTAAGTCCGGTAAATCTGGCATTTAATAAAGAAATGAAATTTGCAGAGCCACTAAAAAGTCCGGGAAAAAATATTTCATTGATTCCATACTCTGCATTAAAGATAACAAAGGATTATGAAGAACAATTGCCGACTGATACACAATTTAATGTTGGCGGTGACGCGAAAATTGCCCTTTCATCGGCTATGAATCTGGACCTTACTATAAATCCGGATTTTTCACAAGTGGAAGTAGATCAGCAGGTAACCAATCTGGACCGGTTTGAGATATTTTTTCCCGAACGAAGGCAGTTTTTTCTGGAAAATGCTGACTTATTTGCTTCGTTTGGATCCTTCTCTGCCAGACCATTCTTCTCACGGAGGATTGGAATTGCCAGCGATACAACTACCGGAACAATTGTTCAAAACCCATTGTACCTTGGCGCACGGGCAAGCGGGAAAATTAACAATGACTGGCGAATCGGGTTGATGACCATTCAGGCGGCAAAAGATGATGAAATACAACTACCATCCACCAACTATACGGTGGCTTCAGTCCAGCGGAAAATATGGAACAGGTCCAATATTTCTGCGATTTTAGTTAATAAACAAGCATTTCAGGATTCCCTCGGAGGTGAATTTACAACGAATCCTGCCAGCTGGAACCGTACATTCGGGCTGGATTTTAATTTTGCGTCAGCGGATAGTAAATGGTCGGGGAAAGCCTATTACCATCGTACCTGGGACCAGGATGTGCTGGATTCAACCTATTCTGCGGGTATTGATGCGGCGTTGAGTACTTTTCGGTGGAGTGTTCGAACATCAGGCCGGACGATTGGCGCTAATTTCAATCCGGAGGTTGGATTTGTCCGGCGAAAGGATTTTTTGCAAAATACCGCTACGATAAATTATAAGATATATCCATCAGGGGGAGCAATTCAGCAGCACGGCCCCGGCTTCGATTACGATGTGCTTGGTAATGAAAAATTCGGGATCACCGATTGGGATGCCAATATCCTTTATAACATCACTTTTAGGAACACGGCCAGTTTCAGTGCACGACTTAGGCGGCAATATACCTATCTGACCCGTTCCTTTGATCCGAGCGGAAGCGGTGGTATTGAACTGCCTTCGGGTACCGAATACTATTATAATTTTATCATTGCACGCTATAGCTCGGACCAGCGGAATCCTTTCTTTTTTACTCTGTCCACACGGTCGGGACAGTATTTTAATGGTACCCGTATAAACCTCGATGGTTCGCTGACCTATCGGTTTCAACCGTATGGGTTTGTTTCGTTGGATTTTCAGTATAATAGTATCCGGCTACCCGATCCTTACAGCGATTCAGATTTATACCTGGTTGGTCCCAGAATAGATATCACATTCAGCAAAAGTATATTCTGGACTACTTTTATACAGTACAACAATCAAATCAATAATATGAACATCAATTCACGGCTTCAGTGGAGGTATGCGCCGGTATCAGACTTGTTTATTGTTTATACTGACAATTATTTCGCCAATGTGGATGGACGGTTTGTTGACTTCAGCGCTCCTAAGTCAAGGGCGTTCGTTGTGAAACTTACGTATTGGTTGAATTTGTAATTATTGGTTTTTTCTTTTGGTCACTACCCTGCCCAACTCTCCAGGTTCTGGCTTAGGTACTGAGTGGCTTCCGTTCCACAGCCTTACTCATTGCATTTAATTTATCCGCAAATTGATCGAGGTCAGGGCCTGGGTCTAATTCGATGGGAGCTTCACTGACCTGGGTATATTCCTCCCTGATAATAATCTTGTTGTCCTTTTCAGTGGTTTCGTATGAATTATCAGTCCCGGATGTGCGGAAGATTGTGCCATCAAAAATAAGGGTCAAAGCCAAAGAATGCACCAGTTTGTAACGGGAATTAAACGGTCGTTTAGTGCCTGTTCCGTCCACTTTCAATTCCAGCAAACCAGAATCAGGTAATTTAACTGATGCAACAAGGTAATTGATGACATCAGTCTTTTCTTCATCAGCAATTTCGTCCTCAAGAGTATCGATCCTGTTGAGATCCAATTGCAGGTTCAATGTTACCTGCCTACCTGATTCCCTTTGCAATAGTTCTAAAAACGGTACGGTAAAACCTCTCAACAGATTTGGAAGGTCCCTGCTCTCAAATTTGTCGAATAGTTTGTTGGTTATCATTAAAATTAAAGAGGACAACACGATGACGATCCCGGGTTTAATGAATTCTTGCCGAGCTACTCCGGAAAACATGAAAAGTAAACCCATATATATACCAAAAACAATCCCAAAAGCCCAGACGGCTTTAATGTAATTTCCATTCATTCTTATTAAATCACCTTTTTTGTCAAAAAGTGCCAAGGGGGTAAAGAATTTAAGCCATTCATCAATTGTTTTATTCCCGCCTATTCTCTTTTCTTTTACAAATTCCTGTTCTTCCCTGGTGAGGTCGTCAAAATCCGGATAATGGGTAAAAGCCATGATTGCCTTTATTATGATTATATATCAAAGTTACTGTATTGTGAAGGATGATACTATGACATTTATCAGTCAGCGATGAAATAATCCCTCATATTTTACTAGATCAGTAATTGTTTACGGACATAATTATGTAAATTTTTTCTTTACTTTAGGTGCGAATTTTATCCAATATATAATCGACGAACCAGAATAGCTATCTTTGTTTTAATATTTGATTGAATAATTATCAATACTGGGAAACAAATAGAGTATTGGGAAACAGCAGCCTCTGATGATTTGGATTCTGCAAAGATACTTATCGAAAAAGATCGTTTATTACATGGATTAATCTTTTGTCATCTTGTAATCGAGAAAATAAACAAAGCTCATGTTGTTAAACAGACTAAAGAAATAGCACCTCGTTCTCATAATCTTATATTTCTATCGGAAAAAGCCAATTTGGAATTTAATGAGGATGATGAGATTTTGCTTGGAATATTGATGAAATATCAACTGCAAAGAAGATATCCTGACTATAATCCAATAATTCCTGATAAATCCAAAGTAAATGACTATTTAATCAAAACTGAAAAATTATTGATATGGCTCAAAGAGAGGTTATAGAATTAGTAAAAAAGTATGTGGTTCTTTTAAATGCTGAAGGGATTTCAGTAAATCGAGCTTTTTTATATGGAAGCTATTCAAATGATACTGCTTCTGATTCCAGCGATATAGATGTAATGATAGTATCTGACAAATATGATGAAACAGATGATGAGGTTGCAGGTAAAATCTGGAATTTAACACGTAGAATTAATACAAAAATAGAGCCATTCTTAATAGGGATAAAAAAATTCAGGAATGATGACTCTTCGCCATTGGTGAGTATGATTAAAACAAAAGGAATCGAGATAGTTTAGTCAAAAAAGGTGATGTGTTCCAACTCCTTTTGAAGTATTTTTTGCACATTAAACACCATCAGGTTGAAAAGTTAAGTGAGAGATGGAATATTTCAATGAATATCAGCCCGCCTACCCTTCACGGTCCAGACTCCTGTACTGAATGGCTTCTGCCAGATGTTCCACTTTGATATCTTCGGCTATTGAATAGATGAAGTCTGCTTAAAGCTATCCTTCTATTGTTCAAGATGGTTTCAATACTATAGAACTTTAAGGTTTAATATTAGGCTTACTGCTGGTTAACTTGTCAAGTATTATGTACAAGATACTTGACAAACAATAAGTCTTTCTTAACTTAGTATTGCTAATAGTATAGTTAAATAAGATGAAAATAGCAGAGAAAATAAAGAAGAAGATAAACCGGATTCAGGAAGGTACTACATTTAAATACCAGCAACTGGATATAGAGCCTGAAGAATATAGTGCTGCTGCTAAAGCTATTGAAAGACTAATAGTAAGAAAAGTAATAAAAAGAGTGTCTACTGGTGTATTTTATAAACCAAAGAATACAGCATTTGGTGAACTAAGTCCAAGAGACGAAGAACTTATAAAGCCCTATCTTTTTGTTCAAAAAAAGCGGATAGCGTACATAACAGGTACAGCTTTATATAATCGATTGGGATTGACAACTCAGGTGCCCAAAACAATAAAAGTAGCAAGTAGAGATAGACGTATTACCGTAAATGCCAGAAGCTTTCAGGCTAAGCCTATAAAAAGTTATGTAGATGTAACCAACGAAAATTACTATCTGCTCGAAATATTGGATGTATTAAAAGACTTTTCAAAAATCCCCGATCTGGACAAAAAAATGGCAATAAAATATCTATTGAACAGATTGAAAGAATTAATTGAGAAAGGGCAATCAAGGATTATTAGGTATGCCCTGCAATACCCACCACGTACAAGAGCTTTCCTCGGAGCATTGTTGAACAAGATAAAAAGTAAAGATGATACTATCATATTAAAGAAAAGTCTAAACCCACTAACAGTTTATGGACTAGGGATAAAGAAAGAACACCTTTCAACTGCACCGGACTGGAATATCAGATAACATGAACTTACACGATAACAAAGAACTCTTTCAGGATGCAATACTTGCAACGTCGCAGTCTTTGAATATTCCAGAAATATTTATTGAGAAGGATTATTGGGTAACGGTCGTCTTATATGAAATATTTCATTCAGACATGGCGAGCCAGGCAGTGTTTAAAGGTGGTACAGCGCTGTCTAAATGCTACAAACTAATTGAACGGTTTTCAGAGGGTATT
>CAZONK010000021.1:3696-27193 GCA_964581095.1 uncultured Roseivirgaceae bacterium | reverse complement strand
TGAAAAATAATTAATAAACGCTTTAAATCTCTCTGTTTTTTGCATTAGAATTCTGTACTACTTCTTTACAGAATGCAAATTAAGGGATTTACTCAAATCGAGAATATTTTTTATCACCCGATTTGAAGGAATTTTCATTGCTTTATCCAACTGTTTCTTTACCGCACTCAATTCGTAAAACAAATCAAGTAGTTCGGTGTCGCATATTAATGCATTTTCAAAGGCTGTTTGTTCGCCAGATGGTATTTCATTATATAAGTATCTGACAACATCATCATGGGTAAAAGTTTTTGTCATAAGCTAATTTATATTTTTCCATTTGTTTTCTTAGATTAATAAGCGCATAACGCATTCGTCCCAAAGCGGTATTTATACTTACTCCGGTATTATCTGCAATTTCCTGGAAACTATGTCCCATATAGTGCCGCATAATCAAGACTTGTTTCTGCGACTCCGGTAATTGCTGTATAAGGTCCCTTACTTTGGACTGAACTTCATTTTTTATCTGGGTTGTCTCATAGGACTCTTCAGAAAATTCAAGCGAATTAAACACCCGGCTACCGTCTTCCATCACTACGGTTGGAAACCGCTTGTTTTTGCGGAAATGATCAACGGATAGATTATGTGCTATGCGCATTATCCAGGGAAGATATTTACCTTCTTCATTATATTTACCTCTTTGAATGGTCTTAATTGCCTTGATAAAAGTTTCCTGTAGAATGTCTTCTGCAAGATAACGATCCTTGACAATAAGATAAATCGAAGTATAAACCCTGGATTTGTGTCTTTCAACCAGCTCCTCAAAGGCCTCTTCGTTACCAACTTTGTATAGTGAAACCAACTCACTGTCACTCAAATTTCTACTCTTCATTCGGTTCTCGTTTAGTAAACGTAGAGGTCTATGTCATATTGTGTGGTTAAAGGGTTTTGTTAAAAAAAATGATTAAGGGCTTCAAATGTAAAGAATCATACAAATACGAAAAATGTTTTTAACATTTATTTTTAATAAAATATTACGTTTAATGATGCATCTAAGTAGGTTTAACAATATATAACGAAGTTTCCCAGTTGATTATTATATTGAAACTGAAAATAATTTATTTATTATTGAAATCATGCTCAGGTCTCAGCTTTTCAATAATAACTTGATAAGGTAGTGTCTCGAAAGGAATGTTAGCAATTTTAAATTATCAATGCCTTACTGAGAATTAACTGAAGAAGAGGTTTCTAGTGTGTCCTGTTCCATTACTTTTGCAGATTCAAAAATGCAAGTATCCGAAGCCATACAAGAAAAAGACTTTGATTCCCTGGATCCCAGGGAATACATTATCATTAAAGGTGCCAGGGTTAATAATCTGAAAAATCTCAGCGTGGCCATACCACGAAACAAAATGGTAGTTGTAACCGGATTGTCAGGGTCGGGGAAATCATCACTTGCATTTGATACCCTTTTTGCAGAAGGCCAGCGAATGTATGTGGAAAGTTTGAGTTCTTATGCGCGACAATTTCTTGGCAGGATGGAGAAACCAGAAGTTGATTATATCAGGGGGGTATCACCGGCAATCGCTATTGAGCAAAAGGTAAATACACGAAATCCACGATCAACGGTTGGTACAACTACTGAAATATATGATTACCTGAAGCTATTGTTTGCAAGAATTGGAGTCACTTACTCTCCCGCAAGTGGTGATATTGTAAAAAGTGATTCTGTTTCAGATGTGGTAGATTATATGGTATCTCATGATGCCGGAACAAAATATATGGTCCTGTATCCCTTTCACATTCCTGCGGGAAGAACATATGAGCAGGAACTGAATATTTTGCTAAGTAAGGGATATACCCGAATCATAACAGGTGATGACCTTGAATTTATTGAGGATTTACAAGGGAAACCTGATTCAGATAATAAAGAAGAAATGTTTGTCCTTGTTGATCGCGGTATTATTGAAAATAATGAGGACTCTATTTTCAGGTTTGGGGATTCAATTCAGACTGCTTTTTTTGAGGGTCAGGGAACCTGTATCGTTGATATACCCGAAAAAGAAAAAAGGAGATATTCTGACAAGTTTGAAAAAGACGGTATACTTTTTGAAAAACCAACCGTTAACTTTTTCAGCTTTAATAATCCATTTGGAGCTTGCAGAACTTGCGAAGGATTTGGTAAAATTCTTGGTATAGATGAAAACCTGGTAATCCCTGACAAAAGCCTGTCAGTTTATGAAGGCGCTATTGCACCATGGCGAAGCGAAGCAATGAGAAAATGGAAGGTAGCTTTCATTAATACATCGTCAAAGTTTGATTTCCCTGTACACAAGCCTTTCAACGAACTTTCAGAGGAACAGGCAAATCTTCTCTGGTCAGGGAATGAACATTTTGAAGGTATCAATTCCTTTTTCAAACAAATTGAAAAGAAGACGCACAAAATCCAATACAGGGTACTTATTTCGAGGTATCGTGGTCGTAAAATTTGTCCTGATTGCAGGGGTACGCGCATTCGAAAAGATGCTGCGTATGTTAAAATCAATGGGTATTCAATTACTGACCTTGTATTATTATCTGTCAAGCAGTTAAAGGAGTTTTTTGATACATTCGAACCTGATCACAGCCAGGGAAAAATTGCTGAAAGGCTATTGAAGGAGATTCGATACAGGTTGGGATACATCCACAGGGTCGGATTGGGCTACCTTAACCTCAATAGAATGACATCTACACTTTCCGGGGGAGAATTTCAACGGATAAAACTGGCGACTTCACTGGGGAGTGCATTAGTGGGGTCGATGTATATTTTGGATGAACCAAGCATAGGATTGCATCCTCGTGACACCCAAAGGTTGATTAGTGTTCTTGAGTCACTTCGGGATTTGGGTAATACAGTAATTATCGTGGAGCATGAGGAAGAAGTGATGCGTGCAGCAGATCAGATTATCGATATTGGTCCTGATGCAGGCTCGCACGGTGGAGAGTTGGTTTACCAGGGGCACTTAAGTGAGATTACCGCCGATGTTTCTACACACACAGCAAGGTATCTTAGTGGAATAGATTCTATCCCGATACCAAAAAACAGGCGTAAATGGAGTGAAAAGATCATTCTGAAAGGAGCCCGGGAAAATAATTTACAGAATATTACAGTTGAAATTCCCCTTGGTGTATTGTGTGTGGTTACAGGCGTGAGTGGCTCCGGCAAATCAACACTTGTCAGAAGCATTTTGTATCCTGGTATTGGGAAAAACCTTGGTTTAACAGCGGAAACAAGGGGAAAAGTGGATAGGCTGGATGGCGATATTGATAAGGTTACAAATGTTGAATTTGTTGACCAAAATCCCATTGGGAAGTCGTCGCGATCAAATCCGGTTACATATGTAAAGGCGTATGATCATATCCGGCAATTATTTGCTTCGCAATCCTTATCCCTGAAGCGTGGGTACAAGCCATCCCACTTTTCATTTAATGTTGATGGAGGCAGGTGTGAAACATGCCAGGGTGAAGGAACTGTAAAAATTGAAATGCAGTTCATGGCAGATATTTATCTGACATGTGAAAGTTGCAAGGGGAATCGTTTCAAGCAGGAGATTCTGGATATTGAGTACAACGGAAAAAATATTGATGACGTCCTGCGCATGACCATTGAAGACAGTCTTGATTTTTTTAAAGGGAAGCGAGGTGTAATATCAAAACTTCAACCTTTGTTTGATGTTGGATTAGGTTATATCCGGTTAGGTCAGTCCTCAAATTCATTAAGTGGTGGGGAAGCACAGCGTGTGAAACTGGCATCTTTTTTAAGCAAGGACAAAACCTCCAATCGGATACTTTTTATTTTTGATGAACCCACAACAGGTCTTCATTTTCACGATATACGAAAACTTTTGGATGCTATCAACGGACTAGTGGACCAGGGAAATTCAGTTGTGATCATTGAGCATAATATGGAAGTAATTAAATGCGCTGACTGGGTAATCGATTTAGGGCCTGATGGTGGTGATGAAGGAGGCCGGTTAATGTTTGCAGGGACACCTGAAGGGATTGTGAACCAGAAGGGGAATATTACCGGGAAATATCTTCGTTCAAAAATTTTTGAATGACAATAATCATCCTATAAAAAGAGTTAAATCGTTTGCGATAACTCCATAAATGCATTACTTAGCGAAAAATTTTTTCAATTATGGCATCATCAGATTTATTAACAACTGTAAATAGGAGGAACCCGGGCGAACCAGAGTTTTACCAGGCTGTTGAGGAAGTTTATAATTCGGTTCAGATGGTTTTAGAGAAAAGACCAAAATACCGGGAGTATAAAGTTCTGGAAAGAATTGTAGAACCGGAGCGTATAATATCATTTCGGATTCCCTGGGTAGATGGGCAGAACGAAGTTCAGGTAAATCGTGGTTTCAGAGTGCAGATGAGCAGTGTTCTGGGTCCTTTCAAAGGGGGTTTGCGCTTTCATCCATCAGTTAATTATTCAATTCTCAAGTTTTTGGCTTTCGAACAGGTATTTAAAAATTCTCTTACAGGATTGCCACTAGGTGGAGGAAAAGGAGGATCTGATTTTGATCCAAAAGGGAAAACCGATATGGAGATAATGCGATTCTGTCAAAGTTTCATGCTGGAGCTTTGGAGGCATATCGGACATCGTGTAGATATTCCTGCAGGTGATATAGGCGTAGGTGCCAGGGAAATTGGGTACCTGTTTGGTACTTTTAAAAAATTGACAAATGAGTTTTCTGGTGTCATTACCGGTAAAGGAGTTGATTGGGGTGGGAGCAATGTTCGTTCAGAGGCCACGGGGTATGGTTTAATTTATTTTGCTTTGGAAATGTTAGCTGTGAAAAATGATTCAATGAATGGCAAAAGATGCCTGATATCCGGATCGGGGAATGTAGCACAGTATGCAATGGAAAAGATACTTCATGAAGGTGGTATTCCACTTACTGCTTCTGACTCATCGGGCTACATCTATGATGAGGAAGGTATCACCAAAGAAAAACTAAAATTCATCAAAAACCTGAAAAATAAGAGACGAGGGAGGATCAATGAATATGCTGATGAATATCCGGGAGCAATCTTTGTCTCCAAAGACGATTATGGAGATTATAATCCACTGTGGGATCATTCAGCAGATTGTGCATTCCCTTGTGCTACACAAAATGAGATTGGGGAAAAGGATGCAAATAACATTATAAAAAATGGTATCAAACTTGTTGCTGAAGGTGCAAATATGCCTTGCAGTCCAGAAGCGATCCACGTATTTCAGGACAACGGTATAAACTATGCACCAGGCAAGGCTTCCAATGCAGGTGGTGTTGCTACCTCTGGACTTGAGATGATCCAGAACTTCAGCGGAAGTAAATGGACAAGCCAGGAAGTTGATAAAAAACTACATTCAATCATGAAAAACATCCACCAGATATGCCTGGATGCTTCCGATAGCTATGGCAACAAAGGTGATTATATGCTGGGTGCCAATGTAGCTGGATTTGTCCGAGTAGCAGATGCGATGATTGCTCAGGGGGTTATATAACAACCGACCATTCAGGGATTTATTAAGCGGGATTGCAAAACAGGGATTGGCCCGGAATGGAATATGTTTATCATCATTGGATTTTTGATTAAGGGCCATATTTTGTATATTCAAAATGCAATGCAAAAGTCCATAGTATTTTTACTTGTCTTAATTTTATTTGGTTGTGTTGGAACAAAATATTCAGCAAAACAGGATCCCACTGCTGATTTCAGTCAAATTCAAACTTTTTTTTGTACCGAATGTGCTGCCGAAGTTATATCAATGCAACCGAGGTATGACAACCTACAGAATCGGACATTTCTCAGGGAAGCTATTATTGCTGAAATGGTTAAGCGTGGATACGCTTCAACTGATGAAAATCCGGATGTATTGCTTGAATATGTAATTACAGTAGAAAACAAAGTTGATACTGTAGTGCAACGTACTACCAACTATCGGTATTGGAGAGGGTTCGAAATTGATGCTTATAATTACAAGAAAGGAACAATTTTTGTAAATATGATCAATCCTGAAAGTGGATTAATCATGTGGCAAGGCAGAGCTGAAAGTGTACTTGACAGAGAGCCCAAGAATCAAGAGGAAAAGATAGTTGATTTCGTAGAAAGGATTTTCGAGTATTTTCCAGTAAAAGCAAACGAATAACTTACTTTTACAACATTTCAAATCAAAATTAATTTGCTATGCGGAAAAATATAGTTGCCGGGAACTGGAAGATGAACAATTCTCTGGAAGAAGGAGTGAATCTTGTTTCTGAGGTTGTTAATATAACAGGGAGAGAAAAATTAGGCGAAGTTCATTTGGTGGTGGCCCCCCCTTTTATCCATCTGAATTCTGTATCAAAATTACTTGAAGGAAATTCAACTGTCTCTCTTGGAGCACAGAATTGTAACGAAAATGAATCGGGAGCATATACAGGTGAAATTTCAGTTTCAATGTTAAAATCTACCGGTGTAAATTTTGTAATTATTGGTCATAGCGAGCGGCGTGAATATTTTGGTGAAACTGATGAATTGCTAGCACAAAAAGTAAATGTTGTGCTGAAGGAAGGGTTGGTTCCAATATTTTGTTGTGGTGAGTCACTAGAAATACGTGAAGCAGGAAATCATGAAGAATATGTTTGCAATCAACTTACCAATGGGGTTTTTCATCTGTCTGATGAAGAGTTTGGGAAAATTGTGGTTGCATATGAACCCATTTGGGCAATTGGCACAGGGGTAACTGCTTCATCAGAACAAGCACAGGATATGCACGCCACAATTCGAAAACATCTGGCATCAAAATATGGGGCTGAAGCTGCAGATAATTGCAGTATTCTATACGGAGGGAGTTGTAAACCTTCCAATGCTGAAGAACTCTTCTCAATGAGCGATGTAGATGGAGGACTAATCGGTGGTGCATCTCTCAATGCACGGGATTTTGTTGACATTGCAAAATCATTTTAATCGAGGTTGACAGTCAAATGGAATTTGTTGAAGTTCAGGTTCATTGTAACGATGAATTTCGGGAAATACTGATTGCTGAAATCAGTAATCTTGAATTCGACGGTATGATAGAAACTGATGTGGGTTTTAATGCCTGCATTTTGGCTGACCAATTTGATGAAGATTTGTTGAAAGGGGTAAAAAACAAATATTCTGGTAAAATTTTGTTTGATTACAATATCCAAAAGATTAAAAAAGTTAATTGGAATTGCGAATGGGAGTCAAATTTCAAACCTGTTGAAGTTGATGGTAAATGCAGGATCAGAGCCTCATTTCACTCTTCGGATTCATCTTTTTCTTACGAGATAACCATAAACCCTAAAATGTCTTTCGGAACAGGTCACCATGAAACAACTGCTTTGATGATTTCTTCCCAACTCGAACTCGATCATCAAGGCAGGCGCATTTTGGATTGTGGATGTGGCACAGGTATTCTCTCAATTTTTGCAGAAAAAAGAGGAGCAAAGGAGATTGTGAGCATTGATATAGATGATTGGGCTATCGAAAACTCAATAGAAAATGCATTGGCAAATAACTGTATAAAAATAAAATTTTCATTAGGGAAAGTATCTAAACTTCAAGAGAATAGGTTTGATATATTACTGGCAAATATCAATAAGAATATACTGTTGGAGGAATTACCTGTATATTCTGAAAAAATAGTCAGGAATGGCTATCTTTTGATCAGTGGGTTTTATTCAAATGACCATGAGGAAATTGTGGGGAAGGCCAGTCAATTTGGATTCACGTATGTTAGCAAAAAGGAGAAAAATGAGTGGTCATCTGCATTATTTGCGAAACTATAGAGGTATTGAAATAATGACTTCCAGCGTTAACTTTGTAACTTCATAGTTACTAAAATTTATTATTTTCTGATTTTCTGCGTAAAACTGTCTAATTGAATAGGGTTCTAACCATAATGATAATTGTAGTTGTTGCAGTCACACGCGGTTATTCTCAACAGTTTGATATGACCAGCGAAGTAGATTCATTTGGCATAAGTATCAAATACAATCTTGCTAAAATTCAAAGCGCCAGATCCATTGCAATCGGTGAGCATATAGAGGAGATGTGGTCTATTCTTGGGCAGGCTGAAAAATCAGAAATCATTACCCACGTTCAGGCAATGGTGGATAAGGGATATAAAATTAAACCATCATTTATTTTGTATTTCGAAATGATTGACCTGGCAAAAAACAAAGAAAATATCTCGGCACAGCAATTTTCACAATTGCTTGATGTTACCGGGAAAGTAATTGAAAATAATTCAGATTCGGAGATTAAATTATTTTATAATTCTTTAATTACTTTTTTCAATCAACATGCTTTGTATTTTTCAAAATCCAACCAATTGATAGCTACAGAAGCAGCATACAGCTTTGAGTATCATGGAGGTGCCTCAGCCTTTCTGGACGATTTTGAGGATGAAATCATCGAAGATACAGAGGAAAATATCGCCGACGAGGACAGTGAATATGATGAGTACGATGATGAATATGACAATGATTATGATGAGTACGATGAGTACAATGATGAATACATCGATGAATACGAGGATGACTTCGAAGTAAATGTGGGATGGGAAGAACCTGAATTAGAATACTTTCCCGACCAGCCACTTCAATTAGATGGGCCGGTTATTTTATTTCACAGTTTAAACCTAAACGTAATTTCTGAGAGGAAGGAAAGCAAAATCAGGTCAACAAAAGGTTCATTTCTCATCATTTCACAAAAATTCACAGGTGAAGGAGGCACAATGGATTGGTCAACGGGAGGCCTGGATGAAAATGTCAGTGTAACTTTTACAACTTATAATTTCAGCGTCAGGAATCCGGTACTGGCTGCAAGTGTGGTTAATCTGGCTTATCCGGATAAACTTGGAGAACTAATCGATGGTGAATTTGAGTATGATGGGAAGAAAGGAATGTCAGGTATTCGATTTACGTCTTATAAAAAGGATATAATCCAGAAAAATGATAAAATTAGTGGTTTGAGCATAACAGGCGGTTTTTCTCTGGTAGGTAATAAAATAGTAACCAAGGCAAAACAGCGATCTAAGTCAATATTACAGGTTGAAGAACAAGGTGTTATTAAATTCAGATCTGTTTCGGAGAGTTTTGTGCTGGAAGACTCAGTTATAACGGGTAGAAATGCTGAAATAACGGTTTACCATGGATTTGATTCAATCTACCATCCATCCACAATGGTTAGGTATGATATATCTCAAAACGAATTGATTTCCAGAAGTACAGATGGTGATTACAGGTACAATCCTTATTATTCGAGTTTTGTAAATATGGAAATTACTGCCGATTTGTTACACTGGGACCTGGATATTGATTCCCTGGAGTTTTCAATTATCAGTGGAAAGGCGGAACTGCCTGCTTTTATACAGTCGGTAGATTATTATAACCCCGAAGTGCTTTCAACATTTAGTTCAAATTATGGATTTAACGCGCTATTGCTGGTGACTAATTTTGTTGCAAAAAAACATATACGCGAGTTTTATCCTGCAGATATTGCTGACAATTATAATCTAAATGCAAAAGAAGTTGAGAGGGCCATGCAGGACCTTGCTCATATGGGTTACCTTCATTATGACTGGATAACAAAAATTTATTCTATAAATAAAAAAGCAACCCACTACAGTATGGCCAAGAAAAACAGGGTGGATTTTGACAACTTTCTCATGCTATCAAAAGTAACCAGTGGTCCAAATATGGTTTTCGATATACATAATAATGAGTTGCATGTAAATGGCATTGACAAGTTTTATATATCCGAAATACTGGATGTGTACCTTGAGCCTAAGGGTAGCATGATTACACTGGGCAAAGACCGTGAGTTCATCTTCGACGGAAAACTTTTTGCAGGAAATTTTGAATACGATGGTACCGGATTCAAATTTTACTACGACAGTTTTAAAGTGGACATGCAACAGATTGACAAGATTCAACTTTATGTACAAGATGAGGATTCACGTAGTTCAAAAAAGTCAAAAATTAGTAATGTTATTTCAGGAATTTCTGAGTCAGATACTTCAATTGTGGCAGGAATAGATAATTTTCAGGGTACTTCAGGAAAACTTCTCGTTAACAAACCCAATAATAAGTCCGGAAAGAAGATTTTTCCAAATTATCCAAAATTTGAAGGAGGAGGCAGTGGGTTCGTTGTTTATTTTAATGGTTCTGAATATCTCGAAGGGGTATATGGCAAAATGTTGTATATGCTGGTTCCGCCATTTAATCTCGACAGTTTAAGTGATAGTGATCCGGCGGCTATCAATTTCAGTGGGACTTTTAATTCGGGGAATATTATGCCCGAGTTTAGCGAGTTGTTGCATATTATGCCTGATCAATCATTGGGTTTTGACCATAGTATTCCTCCTGAGGGATATCCTCTTTTTGAGGGAGATGCTTTTATTTATAATAAACTTACCTTGGATTCAGATGGACTTAGAAGTCATGGCGATATGACGTATCTCACATCCGGCTTTTTTGCTGACGATTATGTATTTTACGCCGACTCGATTACTGCCGATGGAGCCACATTTATCATGAAACCTGAAGATTATCAAGGTATTAGCTTCCCATCCATCACTGTATCTGATTATCGAATGAAGTGGTTTACAACAATTGATAGTATGCATATCAATAATAATGCGGAACCTTTTCAACTTTATGATGGCCTGGTTACACTGGATGGAAGGACAACGCTGACCCATAAGGGTGTATATGGTGGTGGAAATTTACAAACCCTGGGATCAGAAGCTGTTTCAAATGCGTATAGTTTCAAACGGGATGGGTTTCTTGCAAAACATGCCGAATTTAAAATTAATTCAAGTGATCCTGAAAAACCGGCCCTGGCAGGTAACGATGTTGCCATTGATTTTAACCTGATTGCAAAAACCGCTGAAATTAAACCGGAGATTAAAGGTGAAGCTGCCCTTGAGTTTCCGTTTGCCCAGTTTAAAACATCAATACCTACGGCAGTCTGGGATCTGGACTCTGGTATTGTTACTATGAATAAGCCTGATAATATTGATATTGAGTCATCGTACTTTTATACAACCCGTGAGGATTTGGATTCCCTGAGTTTTAATGCTACCCAGGCAGTGTATAATATGAATACCTATGAACTGAAAGTAAGTGGGATACCCTACATAACGGTTGCAGATGCTGAAATTACACCGGAAAACGGGGAGGTCCTGGTTCTGGAAAATTCACGAATAGGAACATTACGCAACACCACGATAATATTGGATACCCTTAATGCATATCACCGTCTCTACAATGGTACCATTGACATTGTTTCCAGAAAGGAATTTTCAGGTTCAGCTACCTACGAGCTAATTAATGCTGATCAGGACACCTTTGCTATCAAAATGGAAAATTTCCACCTGGAGCAGGTTCTCTCCAAAAAAAACAAATCAACTCCCGAGTTTCAAACAATATCCAACGGAATCGTATTAGAATCAGATGAACTTATTGTTTCTGCAGGAATGTATTATAAAGGTGATATAATCATGAGGGCCCGTAAGCCTGCCCTGGAACTGGACGGGTTCGTAAAACTGGATTTGAAGAAGGTTCCAGGCTATGACACTTGGATCTATTATGCCAGCGATGCCGAACAGCAGGAAGTAATTCTCGATTTTGATAATGGACAAACTGAATTTGGAGGTAAACTAATTGCAGGTCTGCATTTCGACTATGAAGATTACAGCTTATACAGTACGTTTATAAATGACAAACACGAAATTGGGGATGAAGATTTCTTTGTACCGTCAGGCCAGCTGCGGTATAATCCCGATAGCAGCGAATATACTATCATAACAGAAAATAAAGACCTTGGGATTTCTTATGAAGGGGCTATGCTGATTTATAATGAGGATTCCTCCTATATGCATTTCGAAGGTCCTGTACATTTCATTGAGAATACCAAAGATGTTAAAATGGAAGGTGTTGTGATTGGTGATGGTAATACGTCTACTAATACCTGGAAATTTGATGCATTAGTTACGCTTGATTTCAACATCAATACCTCTATTTATGAAATATTCTCTCGTGGACTTGTTAACGCTATTGAATTACTGGGCCCACCTGAAGCAATACAAGACAGGACATCTATTTTGTATAAACTCGCTGATCTCATTGGTGATAAAGCTGCTAAAGACTATGAAAGCAAATCGCGTGAAGAATATACACCCCTGTCAGGCATGTCTGCTAATTTAGTAAAGCCTTTTGTATTCAGTGAATTGCAAATGAAATGGTCAGATGACCAAAAGGCGTTTTACAATGAAGAAGGAATGTTAGGGATCTCCAATGTTCTTAGAAATGATATTAATGCATCGTTCGAAGGATTTTTTGAGATAAGGAAAGCCATTGATGGCGATAGAATAGATTTGTTTATAAAAGCAGCACCGGAATTCTGGTATTATTTTAGTTTTCAAGACAACAAACTTCTTATATTTTCTTCTGATCAGGAGCTGAATGAACTTGTAAAACAAAAAACAAACCAGGGAAAAGCTAAAATAACAGATCTTGTGTATGCGTTAGGAGACATTGGTGAAACCCAAAGCTTTGTCAATACATTTCGGAGAATATATTACGGCATTAAAGAACCTTATGATCTGGGTGGTGAAATTGTAGTTGATGCAGAAGAAAAGAAAAAAGTTACCGACGACGATGAGGATGAAGGCTTTTGACCAGGTATAGTTCTTTCAATGCGGTAGCCATCTGCTATATTTGCACTTCAAATTATTTCATTGAAAATTAAATTTTAAACCTCGTGGATAAGCAGCAAATAAAAAATTTTCTGGAGCAGAATAAAGATCGGTTTCTTGAAGAACTTTTTGGATTAATAAAAATACCATCGGTTAGTGCTGATCCTTCATTTAAAGGAGATGTGAGAAATGCTGCTGAGTATATTGTTGGGAACCTGTTGGCTTCGGGCGCTGATCATGCTGAGATTTGTGAGACCGCAGGACATCCGATTGTATATGGAGAAAAGATAGTTGATCCAAAAAAGCCAACAGTACTGGTTTACGGGCATTATGATGTTCAACCTGCTGACCCATATGATCTTTGGGACACCCCACCATTTGAACCGGTGATCCGGGATGAGAAAATTTATGCCCGGGGATCGTGCGACGACAAAGGTCAGATGTTTATGCACGTGAAGGCAATGGAAACGATGAACAGCCTGGGTGAATTGCCATGCAATATCAAATTTATAATAGAAGGAGAAGAAGAGGTAGGATCAGATAACCTGGAGATTTACATCAGGGAAAATAAAGATAAACTAAAGGCAGATGTCATTCTTATTTCAGATACGACAATAATTGATAATAATATTCCTTCGCTAACAGTAGGGCTTCGTGGCCTTAGCTATGTGGAGGTAGAAGTTACAGGCCCGAACAGGGACCTCCATTCTGGTGTTTATGGCGGTGCCGTTGATAATCCGATCAATGTGTTGTGTACAATGATCGACCAATTGAGGGATGAAAACAATCGGATCACCATTCCACATTTCTATGATAAGGTGATTGAATTTTCAGATGAAGAAAGGAATGAATTAAACAAGGCCCCATTTGAACTTGATGCTTACAAAAAAGACCTTGATATCAATGAAGTAGCGGGTGAAAAAGGTTATACTACGCTCGAACGAACAGGTATTCGACCTACATTGGATGTGAACGGAATCTGGGGAGGTTACATCGGCGAGGGGGCAAAAACGGTGCTTCCTTCAAAGGCTTATGCAAAAATATCGATGCGTCTGGTTCGCAACCAGAGCAGCGATGAGATTACTAAACTATTTACTGATTATTTTAAACAGATTGCACCACCTTCTGTGAGAGTTAAAGTAACGCCACATCATGGAGGCCAACCTGCACTTACCCCTACCGATTCGATTGCTTATAAAGCTGCGAGTAAAGCATATGAAGAAACATGGGGGACAAAACCAATCCCTACGATGGATGGTGGCAGTATTCCTATTGTTGCTTTATTCAGTGAGGCTCTGCAGGTAGATACGGTATTGATGGGCTTTGGACTTGATTCGGATGCAATACATAGTCCAAATGAGCATTATGGTTTGTTTAACTTTTATCGTGGCATTGAAACAATACCGTTATTTCATAAGCATTTTGCTCAAATGGTTGTATCCGGGGATTAAGATTGGTTGAACCAACACTTCTGTTGTAACGTTAGATATTTTGATAGAATAAAATTATAGATGAATAAATCGCTGCTCAGTATTATTCCACTTTTTTTTGCAATTGCGTTGCACGCACAGATTTTGCAACCGGCTACCTGGTCTTATGGTGCTTCGGAATCTAAAATTAAAGTTGGGGATGAGGTTGATTTGATCTTTACTGCTACTATCGATCCCGACTGGTATTTGTATTCTTCTGATTTTGATCCTGAACTGGGTCCCATGGTTACAACTTTTGAATTTGAAACAAACGAGAGTTATAAACTGATTGGTGGTATCCGGGCAATTAATCCTAAGAAAAAGTATGATGAGATATTTGAAGGTGACTATACTTATTTCAGGAAGAAAGGGCAATTCAGACAAACAATCAGGATACTTAGCAGTAACGTGATTATATCAGGATCCTATTCTTACCAGGTATGTACCGATGTAGATGGTAAGTGCATCCCCTTTGAGGACGATTTTTCATTTTCAGATTTTGGACTTAATGTTGAAGGTGAAGCAAAATTGGTTGGACTAAACAAATCTGCAGATAACGGCAACCCATTTAATCCAGGACCAATTGATCCTCCGCTGCAAAGCAAAGGTATATTGCACCCGGCCGAATGGACCGTAACACTATCTACTGAAAGTTATAATACCGGAGATGAAATTGATGTTGTATTCCAGGCTACAATCGATGAAGACTGGTATTTATATTCTTCCGATTTTGATCCGGAAGTTGGGCCGATGGTTACAGAATTTCATTTTGAATCAAACCCAAGCTTTGAATTGGTGGGAGATATCAGGGCCATTAATTCCAAAAAGAAGTATGATGAACTTTTTGGAGGGGAATACACCTATTTCCGTGGCACCGGAGAGTTCAGGCAGAGGATAAAAGTACTGGAGTCCCCACTCCAAATTTCAGGGAATTATGAATACCAGGTGTGTACTGATATTGATGGCTTGTGTATTCCATTCGATGAAGATTTTGCAATTGGTGATCCTGATATTATACCCGGAGCTGCAGTAGCAAATATCAGCAGCGATCTTTCTTTTGATGACCCCGATGACCCTCTTGATAAATCGTGGGCAGGATTTATGCTTTTTGCCTTTATCTCCGGTTTGATTGCCTTGCTTACTCCCTGCGTATTCCCGATGATTCCAATGACAGTTACCTTCTTTCTTAAGGAAGATGAGAAAGGGAGCGGTGTAAAAAAAGCCATTGTATTTGGTATTTCGATTATATTAATTTTTACAGTCCTGGGTTTGTTTGTAGCGTTCACATTTGGGGCAGATACGCTCAACCAATTAGCGACTCATTGGTTCCCTAACATATTGGTTTTTACAATCTTCATGGTTTTTGCGTTTTCGTTTTTAGGAATGTTTGAGATTACACTTCCCAGCTCATGGGTAAATAAAATGGACGAAAAAGCAGATAAAGGTGGGTACGGAGGGGTCTTTTTTATGGCAGCAACACTTGCATTGGTTTCCTTTTCATGTACTTTCCCTATTGTTGGAAGTGTATTGGTACTGTCAGCTGCGGGTGAATTTATCAAGCCGGTTATGGGAATGTTTGCATTTTCACTGGCGTTTGCACTCCCTTTTACACTATTTGCTATATTCCCTGAGTGGCTTCGGGGATTACCAAAGTCGGGTGGATGGTTGAACTCTGTGAAAGTTGTTCTTGGCTTTTTAGAGCTCGCCCTTGGATTGAAGTTCCTGAGTGTGGCGGATCAGGCATACCACTGGCACCTTTTGGATCGGGAGGTTTACCTTGCCTTATGGATTGTAATATTTACACTACTTGGTTTTTATCTTCTTGGTAAAATCAGAATGCCGCATGACAGCAAAGTAGAGACAGTAAGCGTTCCTCGACTCGTAATTGCAATCAGCACTTTTGCGTTTGTCGTTTACCTGATTCCGGGGTTGTGGGGAGCACCGCTGAAGGCGCTTGCAGGATATCTCCCTCCCATGACAACACATGATTTTAACCTGGTGCAATTAATGGAAAATCAGAATAAATCAGGGTATGGTTATGCTGAAAGCAATGGATTATGTGAAGATCCGAAGTACGCCGATTTTTTAGAATTTCCACATGGGATTCAGGGATACTTTGACTACGAACAAGCCATCGACTGTGCTAAAAGTCAGAACAAACCCTTGTTTATTGATTTCACCGGCCATGGATGCGTTAATTGCCGCGAGATGGAGGCAAGGGTATGGTCAGATCCCAAGGTTCTTAAACGGCTTAAAAATGATTTCGTAATGGTAGCCTTGTATGTGGATGATAAAACAAAACTGGATGAACAGGAATGGTACACCTCTGCATATGACAACAAGGTAAAAAAGACAATTGGGAAACAAAATGCCGATTTTCAAATTACACGATACAGCAACAATGCTCAACCATTTTATGTAATTCTGGATCAAAATGAAAAATTACTGGAGAAACCACTCGCTTATAATCTTGACATAGACAATTTTGCCAAGTTTCTGGACAAGGCAAAAGAGGAATATTATAAAAGGGAGAACCTGGCTAAGAAACAGGAAACTATTGCAAATCAGGAATAACGGGCTGTGTCCAGGCAGATTCATAATCACCTTCTTGAAAAGGATTGGTTTGTAATACGTCTGAAATAATTTTTACCCTGACAAACATTATCCCCTCACTCAAAACAAACTCCCCGGTAGGCCCCTCAACGGTTTTAAATATCTGAATGGTTTCTGAATCAGATACAGCCCCAATAAACTGTATTTTGTAATTAATTCCCTCATTTGATTTTAC
Organism: uncultured Roseivirgaceae bacterium; assembly: GCA_964581095.1. Classification (GTDB taxonomy): domain Bacteria; phylum Bacteroidota; class Bacteroidia; order Cytophagales; family Cyclobacteriaceae; genus SZUA-230. Next base: position 10,215 of record CAZONK010000021.1, on the reverse strand, counting down.
CCTTATCATGAGTGTATTGTTTTTCAAATATATATTTTCAAGCATTACACCTGTTGAAGCATAGAAGGCGCCATTCTCCATTGAATTGATTAAAGAAGTTGGATTGAGTGAATCGGCTTTTATCATTACCCACCCCCTGCCGGCATTGCTGTATTCATCCCCAAACAAGTGGTAGTTATGGCTGTCGTCAGTGGCAATTCCATACATTAATGGCTGGCCCTTTTTTATGTAGGCAATATTGATCCTGTCCCACATTTCTTCTGTTCCCATATGTGTTGAATCGCCATAGTTGTTTACAAGAGGATGCCCGTTGTAGATTTCGAAAAATCGCTCGCCACGAAGTGAAATCATATCCTGTAATGAGATAGCATAATAGAAGTTTGGATGATTTATATGGATCAGGATCGGTTCACCGAATTCTTTTCTTTGACTCCATACGGCATCAATATTATTTTGTAGCACTTCTGAAACACTTCCACCACCCTGAGGTTTTATTAAACTTTGAATGTTTGTAGCATTTAAATGAAGGGGTTTCTTTTCATAAGAATCGGTTATTTCTTCAGCCCTGATAATTAAGAATTTTTCATGTTCCTCAAACAATTGTTTGTATTCATCATAGGTTTTAAGTTTTACGCTGATCCTTCCGGTATCTTCAGTATAATCTACCCATTCAGTTCCGTATTTTTCAAGGTATTCATCAAATGCATTTTCATATACAAATCCACGTGGTATCAATTTCCATTTTACACTATCCGCCAATATGTTGTGATCCGATAGAGCAACAAAGTCGTACCCATTTGATTTATACCAATCCATTATCATTTCCGGGAATTCATCCCCATCGCTCCAGTACGAATGTGTATGAAGATTACCTTTGTACCATTTCTGGTCATATACCTTTTCGGTACTGCATCCCGACAGCACAATGATGACTAGAATTACAATTACAGTTATATATTTTTTCATTCTATTTTTTTAACATAGTTCCATTTTCAAGATAGTAATTTATAGACTTTTCCCACCATTTCATATTGGCAATAAACTCTTCTTTTAAATCATTTGTATTTGTTTTATCAGTTGGGGCAAGTGGCACATAAGCATACCTAATATGGGTTTTTGATTGCTGATCACCTGCCGGTTCGACTCTGATATCGATATTTACAACATTCTTACCTGGGGTTACCCTCACAAATGAAACCTCGAAACTCTGCGTGTCGTGCTTCGTCACACTCCAGACCGTTTCTTCTTTATCATGATGTGGGGTAGTGAACACGCAACCTTTTTCAATAATCCCGGAATTAGAATGGATCATTTTATAATCCCAACCATCCAACCACTCATTCTCTCTAACGGGACACAATAGGGGGAAAATATCCTCTGTAGTGAAAGGATGATTTTGGACAGTTTCAAATGAATACATCATAACATTTTATATAATATTCCGTAAACAAATTTCAAAAGTTGAATATCACAATTCCAATTCTTAATATTGTAACTCAATTTAATAATCATTCATGAAGTTGATAGCAGTGTATCCGTTTTTTGACTGCTAGGATTTGGAGGAGGCCAGATCCGGGCGTCCAGTTGTTTATTCTCTTTTTCCATTTTTAGTAATACTTCAATGAATGATCACTCATCATCAACCAAAACAAATATATTCTTTAAGAACCTGCGTATTGCCATTGCAGGGACAGAGAAAAATTTTACTTCGGGTTCAATAAACAAAGCAGTTTTTCTATTGAGCATTCCTATGATCCTGGAAATGGTTATGGAATCTCTTTTTGCCGTTGTTGATGTCTTTTTTGTGTCCCGGATTAGCATAAACGCGATTGCTACAATAGGTATCACAGAATCAGTCATTTTTATTGTCTATGCCATTGCAATTGGAATAAGCATGGCTACATCAGCCATGGTGGCAAGAAGAATCGGTGAAAAGAAAACAGACGATGCTGCCAATGTAGCAGTGCAAGGAATTATATTGTCTGTATCAATTTCGTTAGTTATAGGCTTTCTTGGATTTCTTTTCGCGAAGGATATTTTAAGTCTTATGGGTGCTTCTGAGGATTTAGTCGCTGAAGGATTCGGATACACAAAGTGGATGATTGGCGGAAATATTACTATCACATTACTTTTCCTTTTGAATGCAATTTTTCGGGGAGCGGGGGATGCCTCACTTGCAATGCGTTCGCTGTGGCTGGCAAACGGATTAAATATGATTCTGGATCCCTTGTTAATTTTTGGTGTAGGCCCTTTTCCCGAGCTTGGGGTTGAAGGAGCTGCAATTGCAACGAATATAGGTCGTGGAATTGGTGTCCTTTACCAGTTATCTATTCTTTTCAGAAAAGGATCAATTGTCCATATTGGAATGGCAAATCTGAAATTAAGAATAGGTGTAATGTACAGGTTGTTTAAAATTTCATTAGGAGGCATGGGTCAATACCTGATAGGAACTGCCAGTTGGCTTTTTATGGTCAGGATTATTTCAATTTTTGGAAGCGAAGCCCTGGCTGGATATACAATAGCTATAAGGATAATCATGTTTTCGATATTGCCTTCCTGGGGGATGTCGAATGCCGCAGCAACGCTCGTTGGCCAGAACCTGGGTGCAAAGCAACCTGAAAGGGCCGAAAAGTCAGTCTGGATATGTTCAAAGCTTAACTTTTATTTTCTGGGTGTTATTTCGGTTATCTATTTTCTTCTGGCAGATCAATTGATCATGATATTCAACCGGGACCCGGAAGTTGTTCATAATGGAATGCTGGCGATTCGGTATATATGTTCAGGATATATATTTTTTGCATACGGTATGGTGATGGGCCAGGCGTTTAATGGTGCAGGGGATACCCGTACACCAACAATTATTAATTTTTTTCTTTATTGGTTGCTGCAGCTACCTGTAGCTTATTTACTTGCCGTCAATCTTGATTTTGGCCCTGAAGGGGCATTTGCTGCAGTTGCTATTACTGAAGTATTATTATCGGTTGTGTATGTAGTAGTTTTCAGAAGGGGAAAATGGAAAACAGTGAGCATCTAGAAGATGCCATTGAAACAGATTTAGGGCATTGTTAAGTAAAATGAGTACTTTTGCACAAATTTTTATGATATCTGCATGAACCGTAGTCAATTGTTATTTGGCATCCTATTTATAGGTGTTGCAATTCTGATTTTTGCATCCCCCTATATTTTACCACCTGATCCGGAACTTGAAGTTGAGGATGTGGTTGTAGTTGTTGAAATGGATTCGGTGGTTAGCAAGCCTGAATTATTATTTGGATATGAAATTGACAGCTTGAATGTAGTGGAGGAAAAAGTCAGACGGAATCAAAACCTGGCAACAATGCTATCAAAGTATCATGTGGATAACGAGACCATTTATAATCTTTCGCAGGCATCTAAAGGTGTATTTGATGTCAAAAAAATGCACCCAAATAAAAAAATCACTTTTCTGTGCCACCGCGATTCACTGAATACTGTAAAAGCTGTAATTTATGAAGCTTCGAAGATAGAATATGTGGTATTTCATTTGGAGGATCCTATCCATGTAAACAGGGTTGTAAAGAAGACAGAACTGGTTCAAAGAACTGCAGCGGGGATTATAAATTCATCATTGGCAATGTCAATGATTGACCTTGGGTTACCACCGGCGCTTACCAACGAATTTGCAGACATTTTTGCCTGGCAGATTGACTTTTTCCATCTCTATCCGGGAGATAAATTCAAAGTGATTTTTGAAGAAGAACAAATCGATGGTGAACCAATCGGAATAAAGGATATTAAAGGAGCTTTCTTTGAGCATGCCGGCAATGATTACTATGCGGTGTACTATAATCAGGGAAACGGGTTTGATTATTTTGATGAAGATGGAAATAGTTTACGAAAGGCTTTATTGCGATACCCTGTTAAGTTTTCAAGGATTAGTTCAAGATATTCAGGAAGCAGGTACCATCCGGTACAAAAAAGATACAAAGCCCATCGTGGAACCGATTTTGCTGCTCCCTCGGGCACACCTATCCGAACCGTTGGAGACGGGATAATACTTGAAGCGAAATACAACAAATTCAATGGCAATTTTGTGAAAGTGAAACACAATGGCAATCATACAACCGGTTATTTGCACATGATTAAAATTGCAAGTGGAATACGGCCTGGCACAAGGGTAAAGCAAGGTCAGATAATAGGATATGTAGGACGTACCGGACTGGCAAAAGGAAACCATGTGTGTTTTAGGTTTTGGAAAAACGGAGTTCAGATTGATGCAATGAAGGTAAAACTGCCGCCATCAGAACCAATTCTTGAAGAAAATCGTATTGATTATGATATTTTTAAAGATGAAGTAATCACAGCACTTGATACAATCTCTTATTCTGAAAATCAACTTCTTATAGCAAAATTGGAAGAGTAATACTTAAAATGATTAAAACAACAGCCATAGTGATTCATTTTTTTGTAATTAATCATTTTTTTGTTTTATGTTTACGTAGGCTAAATGTATGTGTTTGCCTTGGGTTTAATTAGTTAATCAATTTTTATGGTAAGATTTTTATTTCTGGTTTGTTTAATCCTTCCTTTATTTGCCGGTGCTCAAAATGTGCAATGGGCAACTAAGGTTATTGAGTTTTCTTCGGAGCTAACGGATGTTCAATATGCGGCAGAACAAGCTTTGGGTAAACCTAATGTACTACCCGTTGGTGGGGAAAGTCCTAATGCATGGACTCCAGCCAAAGCTAACCGCGAAGAGTATCTGATTGTTGGATTTGCCAACCCAATGAAAATTATGCAGATCATGGTAGCAGAATCATATAGTCCAAGCACTTTGACAAAAGTATATGCTTATGACACACGTGGCAATGAGCACCTGATGGCAACACTGCAGAGTGCTGAAATTCCATTGAAAGCCCGATTAATAAATATAGTATTTGACCTGACAACATATGAGGTTGCTTCAGTGAAACTTGAATTTGATGGGAGTGTTGTCCCTGAGTTTTATAGTATTGATGCTGTTGGTATTTCCGATTCACCCATTCCTTTTGAGGTTGAAGTGGATCTTCCTGAAAACCTTAATGCGGAATTGTCAACTGAGCGATTAAGTGAAAAAGTTAACAGCCCTTATAAAGAGTATAAGCCATTACTTGCCCCGGATGGCAAAACATTATTTTTCTCAAGGCAAAACCATCCTGGTAATGTAGGGGGCGAAGACGATCCCGAAGACATCTGGTATTCCGAAATGGATCAAAACGGAGAATGGAAAGAAGCTGTGAACGCGAAAGAGTTGAATACCCCCGGACCGAATTTTATTAGTGCCCTTACACCTGATGGATCTTCGGTGGTTATGTTGTTAGGTAATCAGTACGATGATAAAGGACGTTTGAGTGCCGGAGTTTCTATAGCTACAAAGGAGGGGGATAATTGGTCTACACCGGAAAGCCTGGAAATCATTAATGATTATAACTATTCTGACAAAGCTCACTATTTTCTTTCAAACAACAGGCAGGTTCTATTCCTGGCTGTGCAAAGAAATGATTCAAAAGGTGGCAGGGATTTGTATGTAAGTTTTCTACAGGAGGATGGATTGTGGTCAGAACCTCTTAATATTGGATTAAACGTAAATACTGCTGCGGATGAAAGTGCCCCTTTCCTTGCTGCAGATGACAAAACTTTATATTTTTCTTCCGATGGATATGCAGGCTATGGAGGATATGATATATATGTTTCCAAGCGGTTAGATGACACATGGTTACATTGGTCGGATCCTGAAAATATGGGACCTCAAATAAATACTGACCAGGAGGACCTGTTCTTCTACATCCCGGTAACCGGGAATTACGCTTATTATTCCAGGGGTGTGAATCAGAATGATGCTGATATTTATAAGGTATCATTACCATTATTGGTTATGCCTGATGCAGTAGTAGTTGTAAAGGGTAAAATACTTAATTCTGAAACCGGTGAACCCGTTGATTCTAAAATTATATATGAAAGGCTCAGTGATGGAAGACAAGTGGGTATAACCAGATCCAACAAGGAAACAGGTGAATACGAGATAGTTTTGCCAGTGGGCGAAATGTATGGATTCAGGGCAGAAGCAGAAGGTTATATTGCAATATCTGAAAATATAGATCTGCGCGACAAGGACCAAAAGTATTTCGAGAAAATCCAGGATTTAAAACTTGTTCCAATTATTGTTGAAGTTACTATAGTAATGAACAACATCTTTTTTGACTTTGACAAAGATGTGTTAAAATCGGAGTCCATTCCAGAACTTGAACGGATTACAAAATTCCTTTCAGAAAACGAAAAAGTTAAAATTGCTATTGCAGGTCATACCGACTCGGTAGGACCGGATGATTACAATATGGGACTTTCTCAACGAAGGGCCCAATCTGTTAGAAAATACTTTGCATCGAATGGTATTGATGAGGGCCGTATGAGTGTTAACTATTTTGGAGAGTCAAAACCAGCTGACTCCAATGAAACAATTGATGGAAGGAGAAAGAACCGTAGGGTAGAGTTTACTATTGT
>CAZONK010000021.1:0-3596 GCA_964581095.1 uncultured Roseivirgaceae bacterium | reverse complement strand
ATTAACTCTGACAAAATACACGCTGACTCACATGCAGAATTGAATAATTTGGTTGAAAGATTAACTGAATATCCCAATATGGTAATTCAACTGGAGGGCCATACTGATTATGTAGGCAATGCAAATTCTAATATGGACTTGTCAGAACGTCGGGTTCTGTCTGTAAAGAGTTACATTACTGCAAAGGGAATTGTTCAGGAAAGAGTTATAACCAAGGCATTTGGAGGAACGCAGCCATTATCCCGGGAGGATACTCCAGAGGCGCACGCCAATAATAGAAGAGTAGAAGTGAGGATAATAAAAGTCCAGTAATTCAAATTGTCCTGGTATTGTGTGACCAATAACGGTTAGTAATTGTACCGGGAATGCCAAAAATGCCCTATATTTATAGTTCATATTTAAATTAACTGAATAAGTCTGCGAATTGCAGATAGTTTGTAAATGAAAAGGTTAGTTGTAACAATACTTATTGTTGGTGTATTTATACTGAATTGGTCTGACGTACGCGCTCAGCAAGATCCTCAGTTTACCCAGTATATGTTCAACCAATTGTTCTATAATCCTGGATTTGCAGGTGTTGAAGGCGTAAGCAAATTTACATTGCTCCATCGTGCGCAATGGGCAGGTTATAAATCTACCTTTGACGGGGGTGGAGCTCCAACAACTTCTACTATAAATTTTACTACACCTATATATAAGCTGCAGAGTGGTTTTGGAGCAGAAATCGTTAATGATAACCTTGGTGCATCTAACTCTTTGTCAGTTCAGGCAAGTTATGCTTACCATATCAATGTGAAGGAGTCTAAACTGAGCTTTGGTCTTAGATTTGGTGTTATCTCCAGGTCAGTCAACTTTGATCAGTATCGCTGGGCTGACCCTAATGATCCTTACCGTTTGGAAGGGAAAGAAACTCAAGCACAACCAGACCTTGGCGTTGGGGTATATTTTCAAAATAAAAATTATTTTGCAGGAATTAGCGTAAACCACCTGATTGAAACGCAGTTTAATTTTGGAATTGACGATTTAAGAAATTCGCTTGAAAGCAACTTTGTTGTGTTGGGGGGATATCATTATGATGTTACCTATAATCTGGTGATAACTCCTTCGGTAATCATTAAATCTGACTTCAATACCTACTCATTTGATTTATCTGCAATTGCTACATACCGTGAAAAAATGTGGGGAGGAATTTCGTTCAGGCAATCAGAAGCAGCAATTGTTATATTAGGATACAGTTTGTTTAAGGACAATTCATTGAAATTTGGATATTCCTTTGATTATATAATCCAAGATCAGGAAGCGAAGCAAGCAACTTCGCATGAAATATTATTAGTTTATTCGATGCCAGTTAGCCCATTTGGGGGAAGAAAAATCATCAGAACACCCAGATTCAGGCATTAATTGGGAAAATATTTTGCTTTTTATGAGAAATTATACAATTTGGGTCGGCAAAAGTTTTAATATAAAATTATTTTTTTCAATTTTTCTTAGAAATTGATGAAGAAAAAAACTTGCATTTGTTTTTTTATACAATAAATTCGAAAAGCAATAGTTAATCTTGTACAAAAAAGATTACTTGTAAATATAAAATATGATAAGTTTCTTAAAGATGGGAAGAAAATTTTTTGCTGGCTTGTTACTGGCTTCGGTATTATTTGCCGGAGGATGTGGTCTCTTCGGGGGCGGAGGTGGTGGTGACGAGGGAAACCTCGTCGGTGTCCCTAATCGCGAAGGCTTTGTTATGCGGCTTCCATTTGGTATGGTACCGGTTCCGGCGGGTACATTTCATATGGGACAGGCAGATGAAGATGTTCCTTCATCTCACATTAGTTTTAACAGACAGGTTACATTAGGTAGTTTCTTTATGGATGACACCGAAATTACCAATAATGAATACCGCCAGTTCGTTCACTACTTTACAGTTGATGGAAATACTTCACTACCAGGTAGCGTTGCAGCTGAAGCTGCGGTAGCAACAATTTCCCTTGATGAGTTTAAAGAAAAGTACTATCCTGATACGATGGTATTTGTAAAGGACTTTGCGCATCATTATGGTGATCCGTTGATGGAGTACTATTGGTCGCATCCGGCATTTGACAGATATCCGGTAGTGGGTGTTGACTGGGAAGCAGCCAATTTCTTCTGTGATTGGAGGACAGCATATCTTAACGACTACAGGGTAAATGTATTAAATGAATTTCCAATGCCAAAATTCAGACTTCCAACAGAAGCTGAATGGGAGTACGCAGCCCGTGGTGGAAGGGATTTAGCTAAGTATCCATGGGGCAACCCTTATATAAGGAATGCAAAAGGTTGTATGCTGGCTAATTTCAAGCCGGGAAGGGGTAACTATTATGATGATGGTTTTGCATATACTTCAGAAATTCAGTCTTATTTTGCCAATGACTATGGAATTTATGATATGTCTGGGAATGTTTCGGAATGGGTGCTTGATGATTTCAATGAAGCAGCCACTGCAACAGTCTGGGATCTAAACCCTGAATATATTGATCCCAAGGCAGATCCCCGAAATGAGGGAGAAACTGTTTATGACACAAAGTATCCTTATGATGCAACTTACAACGCCCGAAAAGTAATCAGGGGTGGCAGCTGGAAAGATGTTGCTTATTTCCTTGAGACTGGAACAAGGACCTTCGAATACAGGGATTCAACCAGAGCATACATCGGGTTTAGATGTGCCGTTACTCATTTAGGTCGATCATCGGGAAGAGAATTTTAATTTATTGAAATAATATTGTATATTTTAGAAAATAATTAACTAACCAAACTTAAATAAGATGAGCAGTAAAAAAGGCGGATTTTCAGATCTTCTCTTTACAACCATAATGCCGAAGATATATGGCATTGGTGCCGCGATTGTAATATTCGGGGCCATGTTTAAAATTCTTCACCTTCCCGGTGCAGCAGCTATGCTTGGGATTGGTCTTACAACGGAAGCAATCATATTCTTTATCAGTGCTTTCGAGCCTCCTCATAAAGAACTGGATTGGACTAAGGTTTATCCGGAGCTTGCCGAAGATTTCTCAGGCCCAACTGCCCAACCCAGAATTAAAGGTGCGGAAGCAAAAAGTGGTGACTCTGTTACTCAAAAACTTGATCACATGCTTGAAAAAGCCAAGATCGGGCCGGAGTTGATCGAGAACCTTGGAAAGGGTATGCAAAACCTGGCAGGCAATGTTAAGTCAATGGGCACTATGTCTAATGCTGCGGTTGCTACAGAAGAGTATTCAAAAAATGTAAAGACAGCGGCGCAGTCCCTTACAACAATGAACAAGTCTTATTCTGAGGCTATGTCTGCTATGTCTGAAATGGCTTCAGCTTCCAAGGACACAAAGGAATATCATGATCAGGTGAAAGGTGTAACCAAAAACCTTGGCGCCCTGAATGCCGTTTATGAAATGGAGTTGCAGGATGCGAACAGTCATGTAAAAGCAATGCAACGTTTTTATTCCAATGTTTCAACGGTGATGGGCAGCATGGAAAAAGCAGGTAAAGAATCTGAGCAGTTTTCTGGTGAACTAAAGAAACTTACCGGGAATCTTACATCTCTGAATAGCATTTACGGAAGTATGCTT
>CAZONK010000020.1:0-27422 GCA_964581095.1 uncultured Roseivirgaceae bacterium | reverse complement strand
CAGATATCAAAGGGAATGCAAACTATGTTATGTCGCAACCCAACCGGTATATGTATGAAATAAAGGAAGGCAAAACCGCCAAATTTATCAGTGATTTTCTCATCAGGTCCTACCCGGAATATCATGTAGAAACTTTTCAGCATAAAATGTTTAAAAGCCCGGAGTTTTGTGCGGCATGCCATAAGCAGTTTATTGATGAAGAAGTAAATAATGTCGGATGGGTGCAGCTTCAAAACCAGTATGATAACTGGCGAAAAAGCCATTGGAATGAACCCGGAGATCCTACAAAAACCGTTGAATGCAGGGAATGTCATATGCCTTTGGTAGAATCCAATGAGCCTGCCAGTGGAGACGACCTCGACTATAATCGTACTCCTGATGACGGAAAGCATAGAAGCCACAGGTTTTTAGCTGCAAACCAGTTTATGCCGCTTGCCCTTGATCTGCCTGGAGCAGAAGAGCATGTTGCGCTTACTGAAAAGTGGCTTAGGGGTGAATTTGAAATTCCGGAAATAGCGGATAAATGGGTAAAAGGGCCCGCGGTCCCACTGGAGTTAATCCTTCCTGATCAAATTCAAGCCGGAGAGGAAATAATTATTGAAGCAAAAATCACCAACAACAAAGTAGGCCATGACTTCCCTACAGGGCCTATCGATATCATTCAGGCATGGGTGGAACTGGAAGTAACCGACCAGAATGGAAACATTATTTATTCTTCGGGCAAAATCGATGAAAAACATTTTGTTGAACCCGGCTCATTTATCTTCAAAGTAGAACCGGTGGACCAGTACGGGAACCTGATAGACAAGCATAACCTGTGGGAAATGGTTGGGGTACGCTACAAACGTGCGATGTTTCCAGGTTTCTCTGACAAAGCCGAATATACCTTTGTTTGCCCTTCTACCATAGTGACTATGGAAGACAGTCTCCAAAACAAATCAAATTTTGAATTGCGGGCCCCTGAGTCTGATGTTACTGAGTTACATGTGAAAGCCCAGTTGAAATATCGTAAATTTGATCAGTATTTATTGAATTTCTTGTACGGGGAAGATTCAGGGCTCACTGCCCCGATCACCGTTGTATCTGAAGATTTCAAAATAGTGAAAGTGATTCCAAAGGATTCGTAACGTACGTATATGGCAAAAAAAAGATCTCGTCGAAAAAAAAATGTTCTAATTGCCATAATACTTGGAATTTCCTTTCTCATCATTTTAATACTTATTTTTTGGCCATCATCTGAAAAAAAAACCTACATTCCGGGAGAAACTATTGAAGGACTCACTTCAGACCTTTCAAGAAACCTCCCTGATGATGTTCCAGAGGTACAATTCACTGATGTTACACAAATTGCAGGAATCGGTTTTCAGCATTTCAAAGGGGAGCGTTCCATTCAACTTCCTGAGGATATGGGCTCGGGAGCTGCCTGGGGTGATTATGACAATGATGGATGGGAAGACCTGTTTGTGGCAAACACGGCCGGACCGCTTACAATGACCCCTGAGGAAATACAACAATCGCCTGCCCACAGTGCTTTGTACCGGAATAATGGTGATGGCACATTTACCGAAAAAAGTAAAGAAGCAGGCATTGACTTAAGGGCAATTGCCAATGCCCCAACCTGGAGTGATTTTAACAATGACGGATGGCTGGATCTTTTGGTGACCTCCTATGGACAAAACACTTTATTTCAAAACAATGGAGACGGTACATTTTCTGATGTAAGTAAAAAAGCCGGCATTGAACCGTTTGAGGGTTTTTGGACAGGGGCCTCGTGGGGTGATTACAATAAAGACGGGTTCAGTGATATATATATATGTGGATATGTGAAATATACCAGGCAAGACCTGTCTAAAACCTCAAACCAATACAATACAAAAGTACCTTCCAGCATTAACCCTTCATCATTCAAGCCCGAAAGAAATTTATTGTTCAAAAATAATGGTGATGGCACATTTAGTGAAGTTGCCAACAAAGCCGGCGTCCTGGACAACAACGGCCGAAGTCTCTCAGCATCATGGTGTGATTTTGATGAAGACGGATGGCTGGACCTATACGTTGCCAATGATGTATCTGACAATGCAATGTTCAGAAACCTGGGTAACGGAACTTTTGAGGAAATTGGTAGCTCAGCTTTTGTTGCCGACTACCGCGGGGCTATGGGTATCGCTGTGGGTGACTGGGACAATGATTCCGATATGGATATGTTCATTACCCATTGGATAGCGCAGGAAAATGCACTTTATAGTAATTTATTGGCACAGGAACGCCTCAGAAACCCCGATGGTAAAGGAACAATCCGCTTCATGGACGAGGCTGACAGGTTTGGCCTTGGCCAGATAGCGTTGGATTTTATCGGATTTGGAACAGGATTTATTGATTATGATAATGATGGATGGCTTGACTTGTTTATTACCAATGGAAGCACCTTTCAAAAACCAGATAATAATCATTTACTAATCCCTATGAAAGATCAGCTTTTTTTAAATAAAGGTCCTGAGGATGGATTTTATGATGTGTCTTCTGTCAGTGGACCTTATTTTCAGGATGAATATGGTGGCCGGGGCTATGCTCACGCTGATTATGACCGTGATGGTGACCTGGACATATTCGTAGTAAATAATGTAGGGCCGGGGATATTGCTTAGAAACGATGGGGGAAATACCAATAACTGGCTGGAACTTTCGCTTCGCGGCGCTCCAAATCACCCCAGTACCATTGGCGCCCGAATTCGCGTGGTTGCCGATGATAAACAATTGTTCCGCCAGGTGGGAGTGCAGGGTTCCTACTGCTCACAAAGTAGCAGGATCGAGGTATTTGGATTTGGAAAGTCTGATACTATGGTTGACACCGTTGAAATAATATGGCCACTGGGCCTACGCCAGGTATTTACGGATTTATCTATGAATCAAATTTTGGAAATAACAGAAGGAGTAAACAAAACAAAACGCCTTCAATGAATAAGAAGAAGTCATTTTTTGTAGTATTTGGACTGATACTCATTGCTTTTGTATTTCTATATCTGCAAAAAAATAAAAGTGCAGGCCCAAAAGAAGTCCAGTCTGAAAAGGAAATATCAAATGATGATAAAAAACGAATTGACAATTTCTGGTCACATTACAGGAAGGCTACCAGTACCCGGATAGCCGGTGATTGGAAAACGGCAGTCAATGAATATAAGTTGGCATTAATAATTAATCCTTCGCATGATAACTCTATCTACTATCTTGGAAATATATTTCTGGAATTAGAACAGTATGACAGCGCCCAATGGTACTGGACCCTGCTAATCAAACAAAACCCTAAAAGCGCCAGAGCCCATTTCCAACTTGGAAACCTCCATTTCAACTACCAGAACAGCTATTATTATGACCTTAAAGTAGCAAAAGAAGAATTCGAAACAACTTTCGATATTAATAAAGATTTTCTTCAACCTGCACTCCAGTTAGGGCACATTGCACTCATTCAAAATAATACAAATGAGGCAATTGAATACTATAAAAAAGTAATCGGTTCCAATGTAAATAATGTGGAAGCACATTTTATCCTGGGGTATTCCTATTATAAAAACCATGATGCCGTGAAAGCCCTCGATGCATTTTCAAATGCAGTGAATTTTTCGATATTAAAGGGTGACCCGGTAATGGCATCTTCTGAAGGGGATACAAAGGATGGAAAATCCTTACAACGGAATATTTACACTTCTCCTTTTTACGATTTCATTGAGGAACTTTCTAAAACAGATTCAACCAATCTTGAAGGTGAAATGAAGGAGAAGTATCATAATTTAGATATATTCATCCCCACAATGCGTCTGGAAAAAATAAATGAATAAATTTATATTTTTGTTGTAAATATGTCCTCTCCAACGGAAGGACTGACTACCGGCAAAGGCAGGGACTTAGTTGTTTGAAGTCATTAGATTTAGAAAGAACCCATCAACCGAAAACCGAGTTATATAATTTGTAATGATATCTAAATGGTAAATTCAAAAGTTAAAAATTTACTGAAGTCATCGGGTCAAATATTCATTGCTTTGTTCATCCTGTTTGGTGTACAGGGATGTGAAAAAAGTGAAGTACAGGATAAGAAAAAGCAAAGGGAAATACTGACAAGCAGCATACTTGGTTTTGCATACCTGGAAGAACTTAACCTGGAACAGGCCGAAGCAGAATTTTTGCATTTAATTGAACTTGATCCGGAAAAGAGTACGGGATACGCCAGTTTGGGAATCGTTTATTTAAGAATGGAAAAATACGATGAGGCGAAAATCCGGCTTCTGGAAGCAAAAGGGATTGACCCTGAAAATGCACATATCCGGATATTGTTGTCTGAAGCCTTTGATTTATTGGGGGATGACAGCGAATCGATAAAAGAACTCAGGGAAGCATTGGAATTTGATCCGGAAAATGCCGAGGTGATTTACCTGCTATCCGAGAGTTATTCACACTCGGAAAAGACTACATATTCAAAAGAAAGAGAGCAATTCCTGGAAAAACTGACCATCCTTCTCCCCGCTAATATCGTTCCAAAACTTGATCTCGTTACATTGCTTTTGCACAATGGAAACTATGATGAAGCGTTGAGGTATCTGGAAGAAATCCAACAAATTTATCCCGAGTTTCCAAATGAAGCAAACCAATATTTTAATCAAGTTGTATCCTTTCTAAACAGCGAAACACAAGAGCTGGCGGTACGACAGATGCAGTTTTTTTATAATTACATCAAAATTACTACACCATATCAGGTGGGTCTGAAAGAACTAACAGGACAGGAAGGAGCAATGGCAGGTTTTCCATTAATTTCTTTTGACCCATCGGGAATTAACAACGCGGAAGATTCAGATAACATTCTTGATGTCATAAAATTTAATGATGTTTCAGAAATTGTTGGGCTTTCGGAAAGTTCAGGTATTCTAAATCCTGCTTATGTATCGTTTGCCGTGGAAGACTTTGATCAGGATGGTAATGTGGATATCTATACGACCACCTATAAATCTGATAGAAATGAAGCAAAACCGGGTTTATTCCAAAGCGACCTTGGTAATTTCACAAATATTGCATCAAGCAAAGGTATCGTTCATGAGGGAAATGAAACATCTGCATCATTTATTGATTTCGATAATGATGGACATATCGACCTGTATGTTGTAAAAGAAAATGGTAACATCATGTACCAAAACAATGGAACCGGATCCTTTGAAGCTGTTGCCCAGGGAAAAATCCCGGCAAATAATGAACCCGGTACGAAAGCAGTATTTTTTGATGCCGATCATGATGGTGATCTTGACATCTACCTGCTAAAATCAGGGAAAAATCAGTTTTTGAGAAACAATTCCGATGGTACATTTTCTAATATTCCTGATACTTTTAATGATCCAATAGCCAATAGCACGGATGCGGTTTTTAGTGATTTCGATGGCGACGGAGATATTGATTTATTTGTAACCAACAGCAACGCAACGAATATCCTTTATTCGAATATGAGGTCCGGAAAATTCGAAAATGCAACAGAAAAGAGTGGACTATTAAATGACAAAGGATGGAACAATGTATCCGCCGGAGATTATAATAATGATGGATTTGTTGACCTTCTCCTGGCAGGAAATAAAAAAGGTGAATTTGCTTTAATGACCAATAACGGTGAAGGGGTATTTGATCTTGATCGGCAGGCAGCAAAAACACTTTCTATGCTCTCAGGAGTTAAAGGAAATGATTCTGAATTGTTTGATTTCGATAATGATGGCCGTCTTGACATTCTGATAGCCGGTTCCAATCCAGGTGGCAAAGGTGTATTTCTATTTCATAATGAAGGCTCTGGCACCTTCAGTAATGCATCACAACTGTTACCCACAACTATTGTTTCAGGAAATAAAATTGCTATAGCAGACTACAACAATGATGGTGATCTGGACATATTTATTACAGATTTAAAAGGAGTTCATCTTCTTCGCAATGATGGAGGTAATGCCAATCATTATCTTAAGATTAAACTTGTAGGCTTACGAACCGGGAGTGGGAAAAATAATCATTTTGGAATTGGATCAAAGGTAGAGATCCGGGCTGGAGACCTTTATGAAATGAAAACAGCTACAAGTTCAGAAATCCATTTTGGGATCGGGAAACAGGTGAAAGCGGAAGTAGTCAGAATTATATGGACCAACGGTGTGCCTCAAAATATTTATTTCCCTGCAGGAGACAAGTTTTTAATCGAGCAACAATTGTTGAAGGGCTCCTGTCCTTTTCTATACACCTGGAATGGTACGGAATATGAATTTGTAAAAGATATGATGTGGCGAAGTGCCCTGGGAATGCCCCTGGGTATTATGGGAGGCACTACAAAATATGCATTTTCAGAACCATCGAAGGAATACCTAAAGATCCCCGGGGAAATGCTGAAACCAAAAAAAGGTGTTTATTCGCTGCAGATAACCAAAGAACTTTGGGAGACAATCTATTTTGATAAACTGGAGTTGATGGCTGTGGATCATCCAAAAGGTGTTGAAATATTTGTGGATGAAAAGTTTACCCCCCCCCCATTCCCTGAATTCAAAATATATACAACAGATAAAAAACACCTGCCTGTATCAGCAGTAGATGAACAGGGAATTGATATTCTTTCTGCTCTTAGTGCAAAAGATGACAGGTATGTTTCAAATATGAAACCGGCAAAATACCAGGGGTTAACGTCGCTACACAGCATCATCCTTGATCCTGGCAAAAACGTACAAACAGATATTCTGGTATTGAATGGCTGGATCTTTCCCACCGATGCAAGCATCAACTTCTCCATTTCGCAATCTTCGGACATGGAGGTTGTACCCCCCAGGTTGCAGGTAATCAATGAGAAAGGAAATTGGGAAACGGTAAACGAAAGTATTGGCTTCCCCATGGGGAAGAATAAAACCATTGTCATCGATCTAATAGATAAATTTCTGACCGGGGACCACCGGGTACGGTTACAAACCAATATGCAGATTTATTGGGACTATGCTTTTTTCACGAGTGATAACCCGCTGCCGGTAAAAACCCGAAAATTAGAAATGAAATCTGCCAATCTTCACTTTAGGGGGTACTCGGCGATGTACCGGAAAGGAGGCCGGTATGGTCCACACTGGTTTGACTATAATGCTGTTTCCTCCGGGCAAAAATGGCGGGACCTGGAAGGATACTACACACGATTTGGTGATGTTTTACCACTGCTGAAAGAAGGCGATGATCAATATATAATCGCAAATGCCGGTGATGAAGTAACCGTTGAATTTGACGCGAATCTGCCTGATCTACCAACAGGATGGACAAGGGATTTTATAATTTACAGCGAAGGATGGGTAAAAGATGGTGATATGAATACAGCATCAGGCAACACGGTGCTGCCTTTACCTTTTCATGGTATGTCCTCTTATCCCTATGGGCCAAAGGAGCATTATCCGGTTGACTCAATGCATAAGGCGTACAATAAAAAATATAATACACGATTGATAACTGATGATCAATTTAAGAAAAGTGTCCTGGAACAAGAATCTATAGGTTTTTAGGCCGTATTTTGTCCAATTCAACCCGGAATAATCAAAATACGTTTAAATAACTATGGAGAAGGAAATCCTGAAAGATGGAAATCGTACTTTTTATACGATTGAATTAAGGCCTGAGGGTTGGCTCTACGCTTGCTGGAAAGGTAAAATAACGGATGACAAAGTGAGACAGGGAGGTAATCTGGCTATTTCTGTAACAGAAAAGACCAAATGCAACTATCTGATAAACGACAATAGTGAACTGGAAGGCAGTTGGTTGACAGCCATAGACTGGATTGAGCAGGAACTTATTCCAAAATTGATCAAAGCAGGAAATAAATTTATTGCCCATGTTTTATCCCCATCTTTTATAACCAAGTTTTCGGCGGTTGAACTAAACGAACGTTTGGAAAAAGACCACTTTAAACTTTTCATAACATTGGAAGAAGCGGAAACCTGGATTAAATCAAAAATTCAGTAGGAAATAAAGGTTGGTTTAAAATTCTGTAAGTCGGTAAAAAGTATTGCTCCGTCCCAAAAGCTTTCGAAAGCAGCACGGAGTCCATAAGTAAAATTTGAACGGCTTTGCCATTAATCATCAATGATTTCTTATGATGAAAATCTGACTGCCTTAGATTTCTGAATTAAAGTAGTAGACAGGTATAGTTTGTTATTGAATTGTTAAATGTAAATGGCTAAAGCCCGGTATTTATATTCGTTACTTACCCCAGGCTTAAGCCTGGTGTAAGTAGTACTAGTAAAAAGGACTTTAGTCCTGTATAGTTGCTAATTGATAATCTGGTTTACTCGTTCCGAAGCGCATTTACCGGACTGGACCTCACCACTTTCACAACAAGCGATGAAACTGTAAGAAGCGCAACAAGAAAAATCACTAAAATTCCGATTAGAATACTGTACATATAAACGGGTACGTGATACTTGTACACCGAGTCGAGGAGGGCATTCATTAAAAAATAACTCAGTGGTGCCCCAATAACCGTTGCTACGATCAGCAACCACAAGTATTGCTGGTTTACCCGTTTGGCCAAACTCAGCGGACCGGCACCCAGTACTTTTCGAATGCTGAATTCTTTCATACGTGTCGCCACATTGAGCGAAACAAGACCAAACAGACCCATACAAGATAATATAACCGCGAGTACAGCGCTAAAGCCCAACAACTTGCTATGGCCGATAATATTATTAAAATAATTATCAAATACTGTATCCTGGAAGAATCCGTTATATGGTAAATCAGGCTCCAGCTCTTTCCATTTCGCTTCAAAAAATTCGACGGCTTCCAGCGCTTTTCCTGTCTTAACTTTTGCAGTAAGCCACCGGAAATCTTTTTCCGGTACCATCCGCAGCATGGCCGGCTCCATTTCGTTCCAAAAACTCTGGTAGTAAAAGTCCTCTACAACACCTATAATGCTGTATTCCGCGCTGTCATAGATAAATGTATTATCAATAATGTTTTCCCAGCCAACCCCGTTTTACAAACAACTCATTCACAATCACAGCATTTTCATCGGTTTTCAATTCTTCGTTAAAAGTCCTGCCCTCTAAAAGATTCAGATCAAGTGATTCGAAATAACCCGGTCCAATATCAATCCTCCGGACTTCCGTTTTCTTGTCATTTTTATGAATGACTGCCAGTCCCCAGCTCCTGCCTACAAGGCCTCCTGATCCGGTTACCGATAGAATATCAGGATTCTGGAGTGCACTGTTTCTAAGCGCACGATAGGATTTGCCGGAGGGCACCTGAACAACATATATATTCTCTTTATCATATCCCCATGCCTGTCCTTTCTGATATTTTACGTTTTGGACAAAAATAATCCCACAAACAATCGCTATAAGT
The DNA here is from genome assembly GCA_964581095.1 of uncultured Roseivirgaceae bacterium. Lineage (GTDB taxonomy): Bacteria > Bacteroidota > Bacteroidia > Cytophagales > Cyclobacteriaceae > SZUA-230. The sequence goes on along the minus strand of CAZONK010000020.1, from coordinate 18,051 downwards.
GAGAGTATAAATTGAAATGTGAGAAAAAACTTAGTAAACCTGTTTTTCCCGGCAATCTTTAATCCACCTCTGAAAATCACTGCCGGTTTAAAAGACGAAATATAAAATGCCGTGTATGCCCCCGAGGCAAGGCCTACGATCAAGAGTAAACTGACAAAAAATATCCATACACGATAATTGCCAAACATATTAAGGACAAGTCCCAAACCAAATTGATTGTTGAACCAGGGTAATACAACAAATTTTCCTAACAGGGTTCCAATAACCAATGCGAAGACCGTTAAACAATGTTTTCAATCAAAAACTGTCGAACAAGCTGAAATTTAGTGCTTCCAATCGTTTTCCTGATTCCTATTTCCTTCAACCTTTTTGTAGCAGAAACAATGGCAATATTCATGTAGTTGAAACAAGCAAGTGCTAGCAGAAAACCTGCCAGAATTGACAAAATAATTCGGCCGGTTGGTTCATCCCCAAATGATATTGACCCGCTCCATTTATATGCATTGAGAGAAAAAGTTGACAGTGGATGCGTAGGGTATGAAATGGCAGGCCAATCTTCCTCCACCTGGTTCTGCAGCGCCACATACTTTCCCATACCGGCGTTGATTATCCCTATGTCCTCTTTGTTTTCTAATTGGATAAATGTGGCGCCAATAAAGTCTTTCCAGTCATTTTCATCTAAATCTGTATAGAGATCATACTTTTTATCCCAATGTACCAGGATCGAGAAACTAAATGAATAGACAGGAGGGAAATCCTCAGCAACCGCACCGATGATAAAAGATGCAATACGGTCTTCACCGAAGTTCATTGTGATTTGTTCACCAACGGGGTTTTCATCACCGAAGTATTTTACTGACAAATCATGGCTGATAATAATCCTGGACGGGTCTTCCAATGCTTTTGCGTTTCCGTATTTTACCGGATACGTGAACATATCCATAAACTCCGGGTCAACGAACCTGCAATACTCATTAAATACCTTGTCATCGTACTTAAACACCAGGCTTCGGCCATCAATCCTGACAGCAGATTTAATCTGTTGATAATCTTGTTTTAGCATGGCGCCAATGGGTGCAGGCGAATCTCCCCACAACTGCTCCTTGCCGTCACGTTCAACAACATTCCCAACAATAAATATTTCGTCTACATTCTCATGAACCTGGTCAACATTATATTCGAAATCCACAAAGGCAAATACTGCTATGGATACTCCAATCGCTGTTGACAGGCCGAAAATATTGATAAATGAGACTAATTTGTTTTTAGTAAGGCTGCGAAGCGCCAGTTTAATGTAATTACGTATCATCCTGAGGAAGTTAGTGGTTGTAATGTAAAGACACCAATTGGACCCGATAGGTTACAGAAAAAATGAAATTCACTCATTTGTCGTTAAATTTATTATTCTATTGAATTGTTGAATATTTGAAATAATATCCAATATTCGCAGCATTTTTTTTATTCTTCTTTCTATACATTTGAAGTTTCGCTACTTTTAGTTAAGCATCCATTAAAACCCATGAAAAAGCGCGCATTTCTTAAAAACCTTCTTGCATTGAGTGTAGGAACTTCCCCGGCTGTTTACGCTATGGAAAAAGCAATTTCCCGTGTAGAAAACATCCCTCCGGCTTCACTGGCCAAAGACGAAGATTTTTGGGCCACAATCCGGGATGGGTATGCACTCAAACCCGATTATATTAACCTTGAAAATGGGTATTACTGCATGCAGCCCAAGGAAACCCTGGAGCATTTCATTAACCATGTGAGGGAAGTCAATTACCAGGCCTCCTATTATATGCGAACTGTTCAATGGGATAATAAAAAAGCCATGGCAGCTAAACTGGCGGACCTTGCCGGATGCAGCCCCGAAGAACTTATCATCACAAGAAATACTACCGAATCACTTGACATGATCATAGGTGGTTTCAACTGGCAACCAGGTGACGAAGCAGTGATGGCTGAACAAGACTATGGCGCAATGCTCAACATGTTTAAACTTCAGGCAAAACGCTATGGGGTTGTAAACAAAGTAATCTCAGTACCAAACCACCCAAAATCAGATGAGGAAATCGTTGAATTGTACGCAAACGTAATCACCTCAAAAACCAGGCTATTAATGGTGTGCCACATGATTAATATTACCGGGCATATATTACCGATACGGAAAATCTGCGACATGGCGCACAGCAAGGGAGTGGAAGTAATGGTTGATGGAGCCCATGCGTTCGCCCACTTCCAGTTCAATATTCCGGACATGGATTGTGATTACTATGGATCAAGTCTACACAAATGGCTGAGTGTACCCCTTGGAGCCGGTATGCTTTATGTGAAAAAAGGAAAAGCAAGTGATGTATGGCCCTTGTTGGCAGAAGGAGAAAGGGATGAAGACGATATCTACCGGCTCAATCATATCGGTACACACCCTGTGCATACGGACCTTGCCATTGACAATGCCGTTGATTATCATAATGCAATTGGAGGAAAACGAAAAGAAGAACGACTGCGTTACCTGCAAAGTTACTGGACCACACGGGTTCGGGATATGCACAATGTGGTGGTAAATTCACCAAAAGATCCAGCACGGCATTGTGGAATTGGTAATGTGGGCATTGAAGGGATGAAACCCCATGACTTTGCTGAGACACTTATGGAAAAGTACAATATTTATACTGTCGCTATTGATGGCGCCAACGTGCACGGGTGCCGGATCAGCCCCAATGTTTATACGACTACGGACGAACTTGATGTATTGATTAAGGCTTGTGAAGAGTTAGGGGCAGCATAACACTTTCACAATCACCCTAACTGCAAGCCAAGTTGAATCAACAGATCATGGCTTTCGACAATGAGGCGTGGGAAACCCCATAACCCTAAGCAAGGCAGATGACCTTGCGTTTAAAAACTGAAGTGACATGACATTGGGGACTATGGGAGCTGATTTAAGAATATCTATTGGCAATATTAGATTTGAGATTGTCTTTTAGTTCCGACAGGAGGTTTTTTCCCTTTATGTGCAATTTCCTTTCTTCATTCCAATTATTAAGCGTAAATGCCACAAGAATGCCAACAATTACAACAAGTGTTTCAAATCCATGTCTTATCCAGTTTTCTTTCAAATGTTCGATTATACTTTCCATAACATGAAACAACATTTTAGATTATCCTACAATGGGAGTACATAAAAGGGACCTTGTAAATTGAAAGCTTCAAGGTCCTTTTTAAGTGACCTTAAAGTGGGTCAACTATCTTTTTCATGACTACAACCTACAAAAAGCTCCCCATTAACCCACGTTTTTAAAGCAAAATGGATCAAACTTTAATATAATAACCATATTTCCTTTGATGGAAAATCAAAGTGATTATCAGGGAACAAAGCACTAGATAGTTTGTTAATTAATTCGCAGGTCAAAGGGAAGCCTGCAATGCAGGGAACTCCCCCTTTTTATGGTCTAACGGGACCATTTAACCCGCATCTCTAATTGCAAACTAATATTATTAACATACAAAACCTAATTATTTGTTTTAACATCTAAATAATTATCAAATTCTAGAATAAAATTCACATGGTAGCACCTTAGACCATTATTTTAAGGTAGATACTTATTGGCCACATTAACAAAGAAAAAGCAATTGTGAGAACAAAAAGGATTTAGAATTTCCCCGAAATTATTTTACAAGGAATAATTCGTTGTTTTCAATTTCTGTTGCCAGTGAGCAATCGTTTTGGATTCCAGGATATTTTTAAAACAGTCCTTCGTGATTTTAAATTCCTGATGTATCGGACACGGTCGAATATCAGAGCATGCTTCAAGACCCAGGGCACAATTATTAAAAAATTACAAACCATCAATGGCTTCAACAATCGTTAACACAGTATATGACATCCCCTCTTTTGACTGATAAAACGGGCCGGTTGATCCTTTTTTAGAAGAAATTAACCCTTTCTTAACAAGTTCATTCAGTATTTTGCCTGTGTAAGGCGCTGGCATTTTTAAGATTTTCCGCGATGGTTTTGATCCCAATCCGGTTGTTTTTTGAGCTTTCAACAGATAGGAATAATACCGCCCGTATTGCATATTTGCACTTGGTCGAAAGCATAGTATAAAATCTAAATGATCAAATTTTGGAAAAAGTAAGTTTTTCCATCTGTATTGCCCTGGGAAATAGTATGTTATTTTCCAGGTGTATGTGCCTGTTCAGGTCTTCCTCGAATTCCTGGAGCTTTGCGTAAAGTACCCTGTACGTATTACAGGCATATTCCGGCGGAGAATAGTTATTACTCAAAGTCTTAATTTTTTCAATTGCGTCTCCTGCATTAGTGTGCTCATGCTCCATCATATTAATTGGATTTGCGATTGAGCCAAATTGTGGGGAGGGAATCGAATACCCCAAGCGATCCGATTCAGCTATTTTAATTATAAATGGGAACAGCATGAATTCTTCTTTGTGCATATGCATGCCTAACTCTTCTCCAAGGTTGTTGAATATTCGATCTATCTCTATTACCTCCGGGCTTGCAGCACCGTGTACTTTTGCAACTTTCTGAGAAAACTCCCTGATTAAAGGAATATTTTCACTCACATACACATGATGGGTTTTTAGAATGTGGTCAACGAGGAGGTCGAGATCCATCGTATTAAAACTGTCAGATGTATCGACAACGCCGTCATCCTTGGCTTCAAGGTCTCTTATGAGTTCTTCAATACTTAAATTCTTTTCCAGGCAGGCGGTCTCAACGGATTTGCCTCCGCCACAACAAAAATCCAACCCATACTTTTTAAATACTTCTGCTTTCCTGTAATCTTCAGCTACAATCGCTCCAATAGTAGCCGATGAATATGCATTTATTTTCTCCATTTCATTGGTTTATTAAGTACTCTCAAAAGTAATCAAAAACCAATAAAAGACCATTAAGTCTTCTATAATAGAATAATCACTCTTTTCTCCAGATCACTTAAAGGTGGAATGGATGCCACTGGCAATTGGGCGTGGACTATGAACTCCCTAAAACTAAACTCTTTACAACATAAAATCATAAAATAAAGACAATCAATAAAACCTTGTCACTAAGATGGCGCGACGATGTTTTGAGGGTTTTCTTTAAATTTCGATCTCTTCCCAGCAAGATATTTGTTAAGAGAAATTGGACCTGATCCAAAAAGACCGAATACAATCAGCAGGACAAGGACCATGATTGCCAATTCGAATGATTGACTTTCCATAGCCAACGTATGATCGGTATGTACAATAAAGACTGCCCCAACAAGAATCGGGATTTGAAAAAGGGCAGCCAGCCTGGTTTGAATTCCCACCATCATGAGCGCCCCTCCTAAAAGATGCCCCCATGTTACATAGGAGAACCACATATGTAATGTCTCTTGCCTTGCAAGCTCCACCACGGCGCCGGGATCTGTAACGAAAATCCATCCTCGAATAAACAATGCCATACCCAAAAAAATACGTATAAGCGAGTAACCTAAATTTTGATTGCTATCGAGCCGTAGCAGAGTTTCTTTTATAATTCCCATGTTATGTAATTATGGTATCCGATTAAGGAAATCCAGTCAAATCTATCTTTTAATTTCTGAACCGGTCATTTTAATTTTTCAAGATAGAAATAATTCAAGACAGAAACAAATTAGAAAAATGATCCGATAATGCACGTACATTTTGAGTTGGTACACTAGATGCCATCGTTGGGAATGTTGAAATTCCATACCTTTTATGAGGTGATCAGGAGTCAGTGACATCAAGCTTCGAGCTTTGAGCTTCGAGCTTTGAGCTTTGGGCTTTGAGCTTTGGGCTTTGGGCTTCTTTTACCATCCTATCCCATAGTCCTCCCCATGGTTGCTTGATCCTCCCCAGAAACTTCCATGTTCCCAGTCGAACCAAACCGCATTAATTGGGCCCGAAGTACGTTCTCTCACAACAAGTTTATATCCCATTTTCCTTAGTTCGTTTCGTACATAAATGGGTGTTTGTTCATTGATAAGTAACCTGCCCGGACTATTTTCGTGCTGACCAAATGAGCCCCTTAGCTGAAAACTATTGATGTTTGGTGCCTCTGCAGCTTCCTGAACATTCATGCCAAATTCCACCATATTCAGAAAAAATTGCAACAGGTTCTGGTCCTGCGAGTCGCCGCCCTGAACAGCCATGGAAAGAAATGGTCTCCCATCTTTTAACGCAAGCGCAGGTGTAAGTGTGGCCCGCGGCCTTTTGCCGGGTTCAATTACATTGTATGGGTTCTCTGCGGGATCAAGCACAAAACTTTGCGCCCGCTGACTCATACCAATACCGGTATTTCCTGCAATAACGGCAGGCACCCATCCCCCACTGGGAGTAATGGATACAACCCATCCTTCTTCATCTACCGCCTGGATGGAAGTAGTGCCGCTGTACATCTTTGAGTCTGGGAATAATTCCGAGCCAAAATTTTCGTCCAGGCTGCCAACTTTTTTACCCTCATCATCAAGATTCCAATTCTCAAGATACTTCTGAAATGGGTTCGTCCCACCCTGGAATGGGTACGGGTCCCCCGGTTTTATGTTCGGATCATTCTTCTCCCTGTTTATTTCAGCCAATCGTGACTTTGCATATTCTTTTGAAAGCAGTCCTTTCATTGGTTCTTTGGGTTCAAAATAAGGATCGCCGTAGTAGAAATCGCGATCGGCAAAAGTCATGTTCATAACCTGGTAAAGATTATGAATGTAATCCACCGAATTATAACCCATAGACTTCACGTCTAATTCTTCGAGCATATTCAGTGCCTGCAACATCACCGGGCTTTGAACCCAGGAGGTCAATTTATATACTTCAATCCCTTTGTAATTTACCATTTCGGGTTCTTCAATATATACTTTCCAATTTGCCATGTCTTCCATGGTAATCAAACCACCCTGCTCATGTACTCCACGTACAAATTCCTTTGCTATATCTCCTTTGTAAAATCGGTCATAAGCATTATAGATTGCCTCTTTGCGGGATTTTCCTTTTTTTACAGCCTGTTGCTCGGCTTCAACAAGTTTACCAAGCATGTTGAGGAGATCTTGTTGAACAAATATCTCACCTGCATATGGAGCTTCGCGGCCTTCACTCCCGAGGTTTGGCAGAAATACCTTTTTTGAGTAGGACCACTCCTTTATCCTCTCCTTTTCCCCTTCAATCCTTGATGCTGTTTGTTCTTCGATCGGATAACCGCCAGCCATTTCCATCGCTGGTTTCAGTACCTGCTGCAGGCTCATGGTTCCATATTCTGCCAACATTGTCATTAGTCCACCTGGCGTGCCGGGTGTTACAGCTGCCAACGGGCCAAATTCAGGTGGATATTTCATCCCTTTTTCTTTATAAAATTCTGCTGTAGCACCGGTTGGCGCCACTCCCAGGGCATTGATTCCAATCACTTTTTTTGTGTGTGGATTGTAAATGAGTGCCTGGGTCTCCCCACCCCAGCTCAATACATCCCACATGGTAGAAGTAGCGGCCAGCATGGCGCATGCTGCATCCACTGCATTGCCTCCCTGGCTAAAAATCATCGCCCCGGCTGTTGCACCCAGTGGTTTACCCGTAATAGCCAACCAATGTTTAGCATGCAAAACCGGTTTTTGTGTAGGTTGAGCGTTTATTAAAGTGAATGAAAAGAGGATCAGGAGCGTAAATAAATATCGTAAGTTCATGAGGATCTAAATTTAATTTGATTTGAAGTTACTTTATTAAATAGAAAGCCGCAAACGATACTATGTATGGGAGAATATATCAGGAGATAAACGGTAAATAGTTTTTTGGAATTACGAGATCATGATGAAAATCATTTTGAAGACAATCCCGAAGATATTAATTTAGATGTAGTAAAAGTAGGTTGGCTAACCAAAACAAAAAAAACATGAAAAATATATTGATTTTAGTAATTGTAACTACTGCTATTTACAGTTGTGGTGATCAGAAACAAAACGAGGGTACAACCACTGATAGTTTCCCAGGACTCAGGGAAAAAGCGGCAGGTTTTTTTGGTACATTACCAATCGTAGCAGAGAACCCTGAAAACCCTATAACTGAAGACAAAGTTGAATTAGGAAAGAACCTGTATTTCGATGTCCGTCTTTCAAAAGACAATACACAGAGTTGCAATACATGCCATAACCTTGATACTTATGGTGTTGACAACAATGCTTTCTCAGCTGGAAATGATGGAGATCTTGGTGGCAGAAACTCCCCTACAACCCTGAATGCAGCTTTACATTTATCTCAATTTTGGGATGGCCGTGAGCCGGATGTAGAAGCCCAGGCTGGAGGGCCAATATTAAACCCGGTGGAAATGGCAATGCCCAGCGAAGAATCAGTAGTCGAAAGGCTTTCGGAAGTACCTGAATATGTGGATATGTTTGCCAAAGCATTTCCTGATGATCCAAAACCAATCAGTTACAACAATTTAAAAAAAGCGATTGGTGCATTCGAAAGAAAATTGATTACTCCTTCGAAATTTGATAAATACCTTGCCGGTGAAAACTCGGCATTGAACGATCAGGAAAAGGAAGGATTACAGACATTCATTGCAACCGGATGTACTACATGCCATGTAGGAAATTTGCTGGGTGGTAACATGTATCAAAAATTTGGGTTATTAAAAAATTACTGGGAATTCACCAATAGTGAAATAATAGACAATGGAAGATTTGATGTCACAAACAATGAGTTTGACAAGTATTTATTTAAGGTTCCTTCACTACGAAATATTGAAAAAACTTATCCGTATTTCCATGATGGAAGCGTAAAAGATTTGAAAAAAAGTATTGATATCATGGCTAAAATTCAATTAAATAAAGATTTGTCCGACAAAGAACTGGAGGACATTGCTGCATTTCTGGGAACATTAACAGGAGAAGTACCTCCGGATATGAAAATGTAAAACTGAAAAATACTTGATTTATAAGTCAGGTTAACTCAGGCAAAGAAATACTTACTTTCGTACCCATATTAAGAGTAGATGTAATTTCGATTTGCCCTTTCAATAATTTTACTGTTTCATACACAATATATAATCCAAGCCCTGAACCCTGTGAATCTTCTGTAGCTCTATAGAACATATCAAATATATTATCTAAATGGTGTTTATCAATGCCTATCCCATTGTCCTCAATGGAAATGTTCAGTGTTTTATTTTCAGTTTTGGCTTTAATGGATACAAATTGATCTTCTCTTTTCTGGTTCCTGTACTTAATAGCATTGGAAATCACGTTGTTTAGTATCACTTCCAGTCTCCAGGGATCAGAATGGAACGATTCGTCACAATTAATTTCTTTGTTAAACTTAACTGATGCTTCCTTATCTGAGAATTCCAGGCTTGCCATTGTTTTGTCCAGGATAGAAGTAAAGTCAATCGACTTTGATATAACTTTTGTTCTTGAATTGCGCGAGTAATTTAAAATCTCTCCTGTAAAACTTTCAAGGCGTTTTACACTTGATTCTACCAGATCAATGTACTTTTTTATCCCGTCCGGATCCACTCGCATCAGGTTTACAATTCCCTGAATAGAAGATAACGGCGATCGGATATCATGAGATACGGAATAAACGAACCTGTCAAGCTCCGAATTAGTTTTCTCAAGTATTCTGGTCCTGGAAGCAACCGCATTCTTAAGTTGCCTGTTATATACAATCAGCAAAATGAAAATAAATACGGTCGATATTATTACGATGGCCAAAATGCGTAACAGTTGTTTCGTTTGAACCTCCAGTGCTTTGGAAGTTGAATAAATAAATCCATTAAGATCAGGTTTGTAATTGATAACACCAAGAGACAACATTGCCTTCGAAATTTGCTCCCATTTACTTTTTTGCATATCACCAACGTCGTAAAAAGGAGGAAGAATAAGTGAATGAATTATACTCTGCGATTCATATTGAAGTTCCTGTCGTGTCAGGCCGGAATTATACTTCACCAAAATAAGATCAACTACCTCATCAGGATTTTCTATGGCATATTCCCATCCTTTTATCGTTGCTTCCCGTATTTTCAACGCACGATCGGGGTTATTTTTAACTTCCACCCTACTTGTAAATAAGCACTCCCCATAAAAATTAATCCCATATTCAATTGGTCTGAAAGTGTTGAACATCAGGCTATCTTTCCCGGGCATTTTATACCAGTCAGTTATATAATAGGATACTGCATCGTATTTCCCATTTATCAATTCATCAAAATTTGCAGTAAAACCGTGTATTTTTACTAAAGAAATGTCCACTCCTGCGCTTAAAAGCATCGACTTCAATTCAGTTCCACCAACAATATCTTTCCCTTCAAGATCCTTGAGAATATTGATACCATTCGACTTTAAAGTTATAAGGGCGAGTGGAGATTGTTGAAAAATTGCGGCCAATACGGTTATTTCGTCGAATCGAGCGTGTGTAATTAACATGCCACCTTGCCCGACACCGTATGAAGAGGGTGCTGACAATACGCTATCGACAAAATACTCTTTCCAGCCTTTGATCAACTTAACATCAAAACCTGCTTCTTGGTAATAGCCCTTTTCAACGGCAGCGTAATAACCTGCAAACTGAAATTGGTCTGTCCAGTTCAGGTAAATTGAAACTTGTTCACTGGCTTTCTCATCATTTTGTGCCACTACCCTACCGTGACCAACAACAACCAACAATAGTAAAACCGTAAAAGCAAAATTAAATCTCATACGCAAACTGCATATCAATACTAACATCGAAATCAATTGGGAATCTGCAAAAATGTAATTTTTTTAGTAACCATGCAAAAGGATTTATGGAATTCCAAACCCACCTGGAAAACAATTACAATAAATCATTCAACCGACTGGAACACCATCAAAAGTTGGAATTGTTCCGCTATTGTTCTCAATCAGAAGACCGATCAGAATCATTTGAATATTTTTACAATACCTCGAAAGTACTTGTTGTTCAACACTTCACAACTTCAAAATACTTTATGGTAAATCACCTGGACTTCGAATTTATACCAGGCCGGTTTCTTGGTTGTGTTCCTGTATAACAATAATGACAGACATGTAATCTATGCAAGGTGTGCCCATCTCACCGAAATACGAGATGTTTTTACAAAACAAGGGCGCGGTTTGTGAATGAACAGAAATATTTGTCAACGGGGTTGTCCTTTTGGAGGGTATTTCAATGCGAATTCTACCCTGATTCCCTGGGCAAGCAAAACGGGGAATCTAACACTCAAACCCTATTCAGTAGTTCAGTCAATTTTATACATGAAACAAGCGGAAAGGCTTCGGGTGTATGGGTTATTGATTCCAAATCAGGCGAAATTCTTAAAAAATGGATTCAAAAGATTCGTAAATAAATTCTGATATTGGTAATTCCCGATTCACCTTGGTGATATCATTTGTGAATATTCTTTATCCAGGCGATAAATAAGCACCGCAGCTCTTTTGGTAAGGGGAGCCAGCTTATTTAATTCCCCATATTCATTAATTGTATGATCGTTACCACCACTCAATCCAAGCCCATCCATGGCCATTTTTACATAACCCGAAGTAAATGAAATATCCGCCGCACCGGCATTGATAGGTGCAACTGCAGTAACCGCCCCAAAACCCAGATCTCTTGAAACCTTGTCATATACAATCAACAATTGTTTATTTCCCTTGTCGGGAGCCAGTGGTGGATACCCTGACCCACTAAAAACCAGCGATGCACTAGTTTCAGGCAACGCCTCTGATACAACCTCATTCATCATTTTCTTTGCACGGTGCAGTTGATCTAAAGAAACTGCCCTCAAATCTCCTCTTACGATCGCTGATTTGGCCACCACATTACTTTTTCCAAAAGCGGATCCACCATCCTTTGAGGAATTGTATTCTACCTGCGTCCCTGCCAGCATTACCCCCGGATTAAATGTAAGGAACTCCTCAGAAGACAGTCTTTCATAGAATTGATTTAGAATTCTTGATGCTTCGTAAATAGCACCCGCTCCAACTTTTTCGGAAAATATCTGAGAAGAATGAGCTGCATTACCTGTTACATGTAGTTCCCATGAAGTTGAGCCCCTCCTTGAAATTACAGCAGTAGAAAAATTGCTGTCACCGTTTTCGAAACCCAACGCAATGTCTGCTCTTTTTGCAGCTTCAACGATAGCTTTTTTTGACAATTCAATGGGGCTACCACTCTTTTCCTCGTCACCGGTAAAAATTACTTCAATGGTCATTTTATCCAACAGACCAGCATCTTTCAAGGCCTGAAGTGCATATATTATAATTACGTCCCCACCTTTCATATCAACCACTCCCGGACCGTGAAGTATCGAATCATTTGGCACCGAATATTCCTGGAAAGGATTATCGGGCTCGAATACGGTGTCAAGGTGTCCAATCAGGAGAATCCGGGGACCAGAACCTGAACCCTGATGGAAAGCGACCAGATGTCCTGCCCTGTTAAATGAGGCTCCATCAACCCAGCGGGTCTCAAACCCAAGTTGTTCAAACTTTGGGAATAGCATATCAGCTACTTCCCTGACACCTTTAAAATTCATTGAGCCGCTATTGATGTTAACAACTTCTTTTAACAGTACAATAGCATCAACATTATTTGAATCAACTGATTTTACAATTTTTTTCTCTGATTTTGAAACTTGTGCAATTAAAGGAATTGAACAAAAAATTATTCCAACAAATATTCTTACAAACCGTGACATAAATATTTTTCGTTAAAAATAGAGTTAATGGATAATATATTCATTACCAGCATCCCGGATTCCACTAAACTTTATCGAATGCAAATTTAAACGAACGCAGTGGCTTTTGTACGACAGCAATTTGCATTTCCATGAGTTAGTTTTACTATCTTGTGAAGTAATTCGTTTTATGGATCAAAATAGACAGTTAGCGGCAATAATGTTCACCGATATAATCGGATACACGGCCATTATGAGCGCTGACGAAAAAAATGCACTCGAAGTGCTTGATAAAAACAGACAAATTCATTTACCACTATTTGAAAAATACCACGGTACAAAAATAAAAGAAATGGGCGACGGAACGCTGGCAATTTTTAGCACAGCTTCCGATGCCGTAATGTGTGCAAAAGAGATCCAGGAGCAAATAAGTAATGAACCTGTTCTAAAGTTACGTATTGGAATCCATCTTGCCGAAATTGTAGTATCCGATGAGGATGTTTTTGGTGATGGGGTTAATATCGCATCCCGGATAGAAAACATTGCCCCCTCTCAAGGTATATATATTTCGGATCCGGTATTTAACTCAATTCGGAATTCACGCGAATTTGAAACGTGCTACCTGGGCGAAGTCCGCTTTAAAAATTCTGACTCCGACACAAAAATATATGCAGTAAGAACTGACTCATTGCCTCTCCCTGATAAATCCTACTTTAAAAAGATGAAAGGGGAAATTAACAAAAACAAGTCCAATGACAGGCAGATAAAGCTGTTTGCAGGTATTCTGATTTTTATCTTTTTAATGCTCTCGTTATATCAATTCGATGTTTTTAATGTGAAAACGATCTTTGGGCCAACTGAAAATGGTAAAACCATTGTTGTACTTCCATTCGAAAATTTAAGTGGAAATGAGGAAGAGGACTATCTCAGTTTAGGAATTACTGAAGATATTGTGAATCAATTATTGAAAATCAAGGACTTAAAGGTAATCGATAGATCGAACCTTAGAAAATATGTGTACCACGATAAAACATTTGGCCAAATTGGTAAAGAGTTGGATGTGTCAAATCTTCTCATTGGAAGTGTAAACAAGGGATCTGGGCAAATCAGGATTACTGCCAAACTCATTGATGCCACTACCGAAGAAGCCGTATGGACCAACGTTTACAACAAACCATTTAAAGATATATTTCAGATACTGACACAGGTGGCTGTATCTATCGCCAATGAGCTTCAGGCTGAAGTTACTACAGAAGAAGTGGAAAGAATCAAGCGGGAACCAACCATCAACTTCACTGCCTATGATTTGTACCTGAAGGGTAAAGAATATTATTCCCGCTATACAGAATCCGAAAATACCAGTGCTATCAATTTATATCGTCAGGCACTGGCTATAGATCCTGAGTTTACACTTGCACATGCAGGGTTGAGTGATGCTTTTAGCCAGCTTGCACAAAAATCTAATATAAAAGATCCATGGCTCGATTCTGCGTATCAACATGCCAAATTTGTAAAACAAAATGACCCCGCAAATTCAAGTGGGTACAAATCAATGGGATTGTATTTCAGCATTCAGGGAAACACTGTAAGGGCAATCGAAGAATTTAAACAAGCCGTGGATATTGATAGAAACATTGAAGCCGTTATCAATTTAAGCCGGTTATACTACCGTAGTGGTTTGTTGAATCAGGCATTGGAAATCCTCACAGAAGCCCAGTGGTACAATCCAATGGAGGCAGATTTGTGGTTTAATTTCGGTGCCACATATTATCGGTTCTCTGAATTTGACCAGGCCAATTATTATTTAGAAAAAGCATTGTCAATAAATCCTAATCATATCAATTCTCTCCTATTGCAATGGTTTATTGCAGTATTATCACAAGACAATGAGATATCATTTACCGTTGCTCAAAAACTTGCAGCAATAGGAAATGATGATACTGATAAGTTACTGATAGTACTGGAAAGAGTAATCCAGCAAAAACAAAAGGATACAAGTGAACCTGCTTCGATACTCATCCAATTACTGAACGGGCGAGAATTAGACTATATTGATATTCCATATGTTTATAACCTTGTGGCATATATCTACTTTAACGGGGGACATAAAGAGCGTGCAAAGTCGCTTTTTGATTATAAGGTGCAGGACAACCAGAAGCGTTTATCCAAAGGAGAGGTTTCCTACAAATTTCATTATGAGATAGCGCAGATTCAATCAATTTATGGTGAAAATAAGGAAGCTGCAAATTCGCTTAAAGAAGCTTTGGAAAAAGGGTGGTATGAGTATCCCTACATTGTCATTGATCCTTGTTTCCAGGATATTATTAGTTCAGAGTCAATCCAAATCCTTATCAGGCAAAGTCGCAGCAAGCTGGATTCCATTAAAGCATTAGCAGTACCAATACAAAATCGTCCGAAGGAAATCTAGAATAAATTGATTATCTTTATTCTATAATATTTCTAATATATGTACAAAAAAATATTTTTAATATACATTATTTCAATATTATCTGTTCCCACTTACGGACAGGAATACATATTTCGTGTTATGGCAAACAAGGGGGCTAACATGTTCAGGTTGAATAATCAATCTTCCTGGAAGCCTGTGGAAAAGGGCACTGCTTTAAATAAGGGATATTGGGTAAAGGTTGTAGATGATGCCTACCTTGGATTACTTCATAATTCGGGCAAAACAGCAGGTTTAGTTGATCCGGGTATTTTTGAAATCGCAAATATTGAACTTAGCATCCAGAATAAGAAAAAAGGCCTGGGTGCAAAATATACCGAGTTCGTAATGAATAAAATTACGGATCAGGATATTCAGGACCAATATGATATAACTACCCGTGGGGGTGAACCACCTATAAAAGTATTCCTACCTGTAGATGCTCGTATATTAAACTCAAAACTCTTTGTAAATTGGGAGCCTAGAAACAATGGATCTACTTACTTCGTTACAGTAAAAGGGATTTTTGATGATGTTTTGTTTGAGGATGAAACAAAAAAGATCACGTACCTGCTTAATCTTGATGATGAAAAGTTGAAAGGCGAATCAACATTCGTTATTGTGGTTACATTGAAAGAAAATGAAGATATTCACTCACACGAGTATGTAGTCAACAGGATATCAGAAAAAGAATCAGCAAAATATTTAGAAGACCTCCAATCGTACGAAGGTAGCGTACTATCACCACTTGATCACACTGTTATTGGTGGTTACTTCGAAGCCAATAAGCTCCTGATCGATGCTTCCTACCATTACCAGCAAGCTATACAGATTGCGCCTGATGTACAGGATTTTGAAAAAATGTATGAAGGGTTTATCCTGAGAAACAGGTTGGGTAATTGATTATTTGACCATTAAAACAATTGCACTCCGCACCTGTCAATTCTTGTTTGGATAAGGCTATGATTTTCCCTATCATTAACCAAAAGATTATCATACCTAACCTAACTCAAATGAAATCGCTATTTATCTTATTATTTACCCTTATCCTCATTTCACAGGTCTACTCACAGGAGCGAAAACTGGAACCGGAATCTGCTGTAATCACCAAACATGAAGTTACAATCAAAGGTGTAAGGGTGCCTTATACCGCTACCGCAGGAACACAACCTGTCTGGGATGAGGATGGAAAAGTTATAGCCTCCCTGTTTTATACCTACTATGAAAGGTCCGATATTCGGGATCGGGCATCCCGTCCACTGATCTTATCATTTAATGGTGGTCCCGGTTCAGCATCCGTTTGGATGCATATTGCATATACAGGCCCACAAATTCTCAATATTGATGATGAAGGTTTCCCCGTGCAACCGTATGGTGTTCATGAAAACCCAAATTCAATCCTTGATATTGCAGACATCGTATTCATTAATCCTGTTAATACAGGTTATTCAAGGATCATCGATAAAGAAACTGAAAAGAAAACATTCTTTGGGGTAACCGCGGATATTAAATACCTGGCAGAATGGCTTAACACATTTGTAACACGAAAAAATCGTTGGTCTTCACCCAAATATCTCATTGGTGAAAGTTATGGAACAACGCGTGTTTCAGGACTGGCCCTAGAGCTCCAAAATAGTCAGTGGATGTACTTAAATGGTGTGATCCTTGTTTCTCCAACAGGTTTAGGCATTGATCGGGATGGTCCCGTTGGTGTTGCCAACAGGCTCCCCTATTTTGCAGCTGCCGCCTGGTACCACAAGGTCCTGGATCCGGCACTTCAGCAAAAAGACCTTGACGATCTTCTTCCGGAAGTCGAAAAATATACGATTCATGAGTTAACCCCGGCGCTGGTTCAGGGCGGATTTCTCCCTGATGAAAAAAGAAAAGAAGTGGCAACCAAAATGTCTTATTATTCAGGAATATCTGCAGATGTCATACTTGCCCATAACCTTGATGTACCTACTTCATTTTTCTGGAAAGAGCTGATGCGGAAGGAAGGATATACTGTTGGAAGACTTGATTCACGCTACCGTGGTATTGACAGACAAAATGCAGGTGAACGACCTGACTTTAATTCTGAATTAACTTCGTGGCTCCACTCCTTTACACCCGCGATCAATTACTACCTTCGCGAACATTTGAATTATATAACCGATATTAAATACAACATGTTTGGCCCTGTGCGTCCATGGGACCGAACGGGCGACAATACCGGAGAAAATCTTCGTCAGGCCATGGCACAAAACCCCTATCTCCATGTGATGACACAATCAGGTTATTTTGATGGTGCCACCACCTATTATAACGCTAAATACACGATGTGGCATATCGATCCAAGCGGAAGGATGAAAGACCGGTTAAGCTTTAAAGGATATCGAAGTGGCCATATGATGTATTTGCGCAAAGAAGACCTGGCTGCTGCTAACGATCACATTCGGGAGTTTATCAAAAAATCACTACCGGGAAAAGGGATACCTGCTAAGTATTAGACTTCCGAACAAGTTAGTAGTATTAGCATGAGAATTTATCATTATCTGATTTTACAATGTGTCTTCATTGGGTTATTGTTTGTTAGCTGCCGGCAAGCAAATGAGGAAACAACTATCGGGCACCCGAATGTTCTTTTTATAGCAATAGATGATTTAAATGACTGGGCAGGTCCACTGGCAGGTAACGCTCTGGCATTGACCCCACAAATGGACAAATTCGCTTCTCAATCGGTAAACTTCACTAAAAATTACTGTGCAAGCCCCGGGTGCAATCCGTCAAGATCCGCTTTATTAATGGGTTTTCATACATACAATTCGGGGATGTATAGCAATTACCAGGACTGGCGGAAAGTACCCAAAATGGCTACGAGTAAAACATTGCCGGGCTATTTTCGTGAAAACGTATACTTTACAGCAGGAGCAGGTAAAATATTCCATTATTCGCAGGTATC
>CAZONK010000019.1:0-27430 GCA_964581095.1 uncultured Roseivirgaceae bacterium | reverse complement strand
TTCTAGCAATAGCTTCCCCCTGCCCTCTTTCTTCGGCTTCAATTCCCGGATAAGCACCTGGCGTATCAATAAGGGCAACAATGGGTTTATTGAACTTTTCTGCTATTTTCATGAGCCTCAATGCTTTTCGGTATCCTTCAGGGTTTGCCATACCGAAATTTCGCATTTGACGCTGCTTCGTATTTCTTCCTTTCTGCTGACCGACGAACATTACCGTCCGATTTCCTAATGTACCAAAGCCTCCAATCATTGCTTTATCATCGCGAACGGTACGATCTCCATGCAATTCAATAAAGTCCGTAGTGATCTGATAGATATAGTCAAGGGTATAAGGTCTGTCAGGATGCCTTGATAGTTGAACGCGTTGCCAGCGGGTAAGATTTTTAAAAGTATCCTCTTTAAGGGAAAGGATCTTCTTCTCTAAAGATTCAACCGCACTTTGAATATCTGTATCACCCTTGCCGGCAAGATTTTTCATATCGGCAAGTTTATTTTCAAGCTCTGCAATGGGTTTTTCAAAGTCCAATAACATGAATTATTGATTTAATATACGCAAAAATAATACGAATAAACACTTAAAAAATCCAAATGCGAATTATCTACTTCTTTCTCTTGAAAAATTTAGAATTTTTGATTTTGGATACCTGGCCAGCTGCCAATGCAGAATACGCTGAATATCAGGATTATCAATATGCGGGCTTATAATTTCAAGAACTGATTCAGGGCCTGTTATCTGTACATCCTCTTGCAAATAGCCATATCCAATATATTTACCTTCCTGTATCAGAATGATAGAATTTTCTTCCGTTGTTCTTCCATTTCCGATTACTGCAAACGTTTCCTTGTCTTCACGAATATTTGCAATGGCCTTATATACCCTTTGGTTATATGCTTCAGTTGATTCATCGCCTACACATGCTCCATTGCAACCGCCTGTGTCGTGTTCATAACATGAACCTGAAGTGTTTTGGAGCCCGCAATACCTTGCGCACAGATTATTTTCCCGGGTAAACTTTCTCAAAAAAGCCCAACCTTCATTGTAAGTATTAAATAAAATGTCACCCACATCTGCTGACTTTCCTTTACTTATTGTAAGGCGGGTATAACCATTGCGATCTTCGTATTTCAGTATAGAATAATAAACGGGAGGTCTCTTCTGTGAATCATTGTATTTTGGCCATAATCTTTTTATTTCTGCCGATTCAAATAATAATGCAATCAATTCATTACCTGTAAGTTCAAAAGATATATTATGAATTTCTGATTTGAATTTTCTGCTTTTGCCTGCAACATTACTGTCCATAAAATGTCCTGAAACCCTGTCTCGCAAGTTTTTGGCTTTCCCTACATAAATTACTTTTCCTTTCTGATTATGAAAATAATACACGCCCGGTTCCTCAGGTAGCGAATCAAAATCCTCTCTTGGCAAATTCGGAGGTAGCATTGCTTCGCGGGAGTATCGTTTAAGTGATTCACCGATTTGGTCATGGAGGTCGTTGGTCAAAAGATGTTTTAAAAGTGCTGTTGTGGCCCGGGCATCACCAAATGCACGATGTCGGTTTTCGATTGGTATATCAAACTTGTTACAAATATTGCCAAGTGAATATGATCCGAGATTAGGGAAAATCTTTCTTGTGGTTCTTACAGTGCATAATCGCTTTCGGATAAACCGCTGATCCAACAGCTTAAACTCATTACGCAAAAATGAATAATCAAAACCAACATTATGAGCAACAAATACACGATCGTGGGTTATGGATGCAACCTTTTCATATATCTCATCAAACGTAGGGGCATCTTCCAGCATTTCATTGGTGATTCCTGTAAGGTTGGTGATGAATTCAGGAACATGGACTCCGGGATTAACCAGTGAAGAATATTCGTCAATTATTTTTTTGCCATCAAAAGCATACACGGCAACCTCAATGACCCTGCTTCTCCGAGAATCACCACCGGTTGTTTCAAGGTCAACTATTGCGTACTCCACAAGTATATCGTTCTTATCTACTAAATCAAATTATTGGATAGGTATAGTACCTATAATCTAAAATAGGCATTTCACATATAAACAGGGTCGAAATGACCGCTACTTTTGTAATGTATTAATAGAAAAAAATGGTAAAAGTTTAGTTTGGTTTAGGTAATTAAGATCCCTGTGGAGACAGGGAAGTCACCGAATGAGTAGTTTTTTCATGGTGGTTATTTAGGTTTGTAAAACCCGGGTGGTTCCGGGTTTTACTTTTTATTGAATGCAAAGAACCGTTTTCAGACCAAATCATTAATTGTCATTATCAATTCGGAATATGTACATAAAAAGTAGTACCTGAACCAAATTCTGACTTAACTGCTACTGAACCACCAAGTTTGTCAATTGTTTCTTTCACAATATACAAACCTAGTCCGGAACCATTGCTGTCTTCTGAAGCTCTATAAAACATATTGAATATCTTATCCTGGTGTTCTTTATTTATTCCCTTTCCATTGTCTTCAATCTCAAAAATGACCTCCCTTTGATTGCCGGAGACATTTACATGGATAAAAGGTTGTTGGATGTAGTTTCGGCTATACCTATAACAATTAGAAATTATATTACTTAGAATAATCGATAATCGCCGTTTATCAATATTAATTTCTGTAAAATCGGGGTTAATATTTATTGACCATTTTATTTTATTTTCCGGATCGAGATAAGTTAATGACTCAAACAGTCCGTCGAATAATTTTTTAACATTTACCAGCTCTTTTGTAATTTCCAGCCTTGAGTTTCTTGAGTAATCAATGATGTCTGAAATAAAAGCATCAAGTTTTTTAACACTGTGTTCAATCGTATCAAGATATTCCTTTACTTTATCACCTTCAGAATCAAGTTTAGCTATGTTTACAAGACCCAAAACAGACATAAGTGGTGCCCGTAAATCATGAGATGTACTGTACACAAAGCTATCAAGTTCAGCATTAAGTTTCTGTAGTTGACGATTGCGTTTTCTTACTGAGCTCAGGTATAAATAAATAAGCCCACCCACAATAATTATTAATCCGATATAAAACCATGCTGTTTGGTAGAATAAGGGCTTCACATAAAAATTAATAGAAGCCCCATTATTTATCCAGGTTCCATTGTAATCACTCACCTGGACTCTAAATTCATAGTCTCCAGGTTTCAAATTTGTATACACTGTCTGCCTATTCTTAACATCCGATATCCAGTCATTGTCAAAGCCATCTAATCTATAGCGAAATTTTAACTTCGTGGGAGAGATGAAACTCAAGGCAGTAAAATCAAAAATATATCTTTTATGCCCTGGTGGAACAACCACATTTAGATCAGAACCAGAATAACATATATCTTCATCTACACATAATTTGCGGATATAAACAGGCGGTTCAAAGGAATTTCGGCGAAGGCTATCCGGATCAACTGTTACAATCCCACCCAGGGTTGGAAACCATAATTCTCCATTTTGTGTATTTAATATTTTAGCTACGGTACACTCTTTTGATACCATCCCATCACTGCTATCAAATACTTCAGATACTACCTTATGCTTTTTGCCCAATACAAAATCCAGAATATCCTGCTTTCTTATATGGACGATCCCGATGTTTGAAGAAATCCAGACATATCCTCTATCATCAAACACGAGATCAAATAAAGTTTCTGCCCCCATGCCATCTTTCTGTGATATTTGTGTAAAAGTTTTTGAATTCAGATCAAACAAAAACAATCCAATATTTGTACAAAGCCAAACAAATTTATTTTCTTCAACGTGGGTATTGAAAATCAACACACCATCTCCAAGATTTAAGGGATAATGTTTTTCAACTACACTATCCTGTTGAATAAAATTCAATCCTCCCGAATGTGTACCAACAATTATCGTCCCATCTGTAAGCTCATCAATGGATAATACATAATTACTTCCTAATCCATTGTTTCTTGTAAATAATTTGAATTCACTATTCTTTCCCAGTTTTACAAGGCCTCCATTTTTGAATCCTACCCACATATTTCCATTTCTATCCTCGTGTAATACGCGGGCCTGGTTGTCTGCTATTCCAACTGATTTGTTCCAGTTTATATCTTCATATAATGTATGCTGTATAATTCCTTTGTATGAAGCTATCCAGAGATCATCATGCTGATCGAATAGCATATCTTTTATACTTACATTTTCAAGGTCTTCATCAATTTCTACTGATTTAAATACTCCATCCTGAAGCCTATCAATTGCTCCATTGTCAGAACCAATAAGAAATACGCCAGGTTTCTTTTCAATAATTGAATTTACCCGGTTTGAAGACAATCCATTGCCAGTAGTAATATTGATAAAATTAGAATATTTCATCTGTAACAATCCCGATTTTTTTGTTGTCAACCAGAGATTATTTTCGGTATCAAAAGTCAATGAGGATATTTGACGCGAAGGCAGTCCTGATTTCTCGGTATAAAAATCAAATGTGCCATTATGGTCCCTTCCAAGTCCCACTTCGGTGGCAAACCAAATATCGCCGTCAGGACTTACTGCAATATCATTTATTTCAATATCAATTAATTCAGGGTAATTTATCAATTCGTTCCCATCATAGATTGAAACTCCTCCGACTGTACCGATATAGAGGTCGTTTTTAATTTTTTTAAGTGCTTTAACATGATTACTGTTTAACCCCGATTCAATCGTTAATTGTGAATAATTCCCATTTTTATATAGTACTAATCCACTGTCAGAGGTGCCAAAATATAGCGTTCCATCACTGCCTTCACAAATGGAAAACAGTGTTGTATTTTTAAGATGCTGGTAGTTCACTTCATGGATCTGATCATTTTCCAATAAAAACAATCCATCATTATTACTACCAATCCACACTCTGCCTTTTGAATCCTCAAAAGATACCCGCACCCCTGCTATTAGTGAATCCGTATTATAGAATTTAGTAAACCCCGATGATTTGTATTCGACAACTCCACTGGCCTGCGATGAAAAAAGCAGTGAATGATTGTTTGTTTCTATAACAGAGTAAAATGCACTTGAATTAAGAAAAGGAATATTATCCCTGTTAAATAATTCGAACCGGATACCATCAAAAATCATGATCCCATTAAAAGTTGTCAACCAGATGTATCCATTTGAAGCCTGAAATACCTGGTTGATATTATTACTTACCAGTCCATTTTCAGTGGTCCACTGAATCATTTTGTAATGGTCAATAGGGTTTTGTACATTAGATTCGCTGCTTAACTGACTATAAACAACACCTGAACAAAAGATAAAGGGTGCAAGCAGAAGGTTGAATAGGATCTTCATTAAATAGTACTTGTTCAGGATTATCAAAATTACTGACTACGCAATTCAAGTTCTAACCATTCATGAAATTAATGCTATAATTATTTATGTAAGATCATGAAAAATATAAAAGTGAAATGATAAAATTAAAAAACCTCCGGAAAATTCCCGGAGGTTAAAATATAGCAAGGTTTGTTTCTAATTATTTAACTTTATTTACTACAGCTTTGAATGCTTCAGGATGGTTCATAGCTAAATCAGCGAGTACCTTCCTGTTTAATTCAATGCTTGCTGATTTTACCTTTCCCATAAACTGGGAGTAAGACATTCCTTCTTTCCTGGCCCCTGCATTGATTCGCTGGATCCAAAGTTTTCTGAAATCCCTTTTCTTAGCCCTACGGTCTCTGTAGGCGTATGTCCATCCTTTTTCGATGGCATTTTTAGCAACCGTCCATACATTTTTCCGACGGCCCCAATAACCTTTTGCGAATTTTAGAATCTTCTTGCGTTTCGCTCTCGACGCTACTGCATTTACTGATCTTGGCATAATTTTAAATTTTTTTGGTCATTGGCGGTTCCAATAATAAAACTCTTTTGTGCCAGTAACCGGGTTGAAAATTAGTTAAACCATGGGTGATTAAATGTTCAACATATCCTTAACTCTTCCTACATCGGTCTTATCTACAAGACCTGTTTTTGTAAGATTTCGCTTTTGCTTTTTAGTTTTTTTCGTTAGAATATGACTTTTAAAAGCATGTTTCCTTTTAATCTTGCCCGTTCCGGTAAGCTTAAATCGCTTTTTTGCACCAGATTTCGTTTTTACTTTTGGCATTTTTATCTATTATTTGCTTGCTATATTATACAATCCTATAAATCCTACTTTCCTGATTTTGGATTTAAAATCAGGAACATCCTTTTCCCTTCCAGTTTTGGCAACAATTCTACTTTGCCATAATCTTCAAGGGCTTGCGCAAATCTGAGAAGAAGAACTTCACCGCGCTCTTTAAAAACAATTGTACGGCCAACAAAATGAACGTAAGCTTTTACTTTCGCACCTTCCTTTAAGAAATTCATGGCATGTTTTAATTTGAAATTAAAATCATGATCATCAGTGTTAGGGCCAAACCGGATTTCTTTTACAACGGTTTTATGCGCCTTCGACTTTATCTCTTTCTGCTTCTTTTTGTGCTCGTACTTAAATTTGGAGTAATCAATTACTCGACAAACAGGTGGTACTGCTTTTGCGGAAACTTCAACAAGATCCAACTCCTGCTCTTCCGCCATTTTTAATGCTTCTTGCAGCGGATAAATTCCTTGCTCAACATTGTCACCTACCAAACGGATTTCGGATGCCTCAATTTTACTATTGACTTTAAACGGCTCCTCAACTCTTCCGCGGCGACCTCCGCCACGACCTCTGTATCTCCTGATTACTACCTCCTTTTTTTGTTTCTAGAAATTAGGGTGCAAATATCCTAAATTCCTCATTAAATTAAAAGACCCCGGCTTCTTTTCGAAATGTTGTTGTAAACTCTTCCAATGTAAACGTTCCGAGGTCACCTTTCTGGTGGCGCCGTACACTTAATTTCTGGTCATTTTCTTCCTTTTCACCTACTATGATCATATATGGAATTTTCTGTACTTCTGCATCCCGGATTTTTCTTCCGATTTTTTCGTCCCGGTTATCAATTATACCACGAATATCATTGGACTTTAATGATTCAAATACGGTTGTGGCATAATCGGCATACTTTTCTGAAATTGGCAATACAGCAATCTGGTCGGGTGCCAGCCACAAAGGGAAATTCCCGGCGGTGTGTTCAATCAGAACTGCAATAAATCTTTCCATGGAACCAAAAGGTGCCCTGTGTATCATTACAGGTTGGTGGGGCTGATTATCAGACCCGACATATTCCAATTGGAAACGCTCCGGTAAGCTATAATCAACCTGTATTGTTCCAAGCTGCCAACTCCTTCCCAACGCATCCTTGACCATAAAATCCAGCTTTGGACCATAGAAAGCAGCTTCTCCTATAACAGTAACTGTTTTTAAGTTTTTCTCATCTGCAGCTTCCTGAATTTCTTTTTCCGCACGATCCCATAGATCATCCCTGCCAATATATTCCTCTTTGTTTTCTGGATCACGTAATGATACCTGGGCAGTAAAATTGTCAAATCCGAGTGAATCAAAAACATACAGGACCAGGTCAATTACTTTTTTGAATTCATCCTTTACCTGATCAGGGCGGCAAAAAATATGGGCATCATCCTGGGTAAATCCCCGTACCCTTGTGAGTCCGTGCAGCTCACCGTGTTGTTCGTATCGGTAAACGGTTCCAAACTCCGCATAACGTATAGGTAAATCCTTGTATGAACGGGGTTTAACCTTATAAATTTCACAATGATGCGGGCAGTTCATTGGTTTCAGCAAAAACTCCTCGTCTTCGTGTGGTGTGTGTATTGGCTGAAATGAATCTTTACCGTATTTATCGTAATGCCCCGAGGTTACATACAATTCCTTTGAACCGATATGGGGTGTAATTACCGGATCATACCCGGCTTTTACCTGGGCTTTCCTCATAAAATTTTCCAAACGTTCCCTGAGAAGTGCTCCTTTTGGCAACCAAAGGGGAAGCCCCATACCCACCTTTTCAGAAAATGCAAATAATTCAAGTTCCTTCCCGAGTTTACGATGATCACGTTTTTTTGCTTCCTCAATCCGTTCGAGGTATTCAAGAAGTTCCTTCTGTTTCGGAAACGTGATACCGTATATCCTGGTAAGTTGTTTTCTCGTTATATCCCCTCGCCAGTATGCACCGGCAACATTTAAAAGTTTGATGGCTTTGATAAACCCTGTATGGGGTATGTGTGGCCCCCGGCATAGATCTGTAAAAGTTCCATGTTTATAAAATGTTATTTCACCATCCTCGAGCCCATCCAAAAGCTCCAGCTTATACTCATCACCTTTATCTTTAAAAAATGAAATAGCATCAGCCTTGCTCACTTCTGACCTGTAGTATTCATTCTTCTGACGTGCCAGTTCTACCATTTTAGTTTCAATTTCCCCCAGTTCATCAGAACTAAGTTCCCGGTCACCAAAATCTACATCATAATAAAATCCATTTTCAATGGGTGGCCCGATTCCAAATTTAATCCCCGGGTAAAGTGCCTCCAGTGCCTCCGCCATCAGGTGTGCCGAGGAGTGCCAGAAAGCATATTTTCCTCCTTCATCATTCCACGTGAGTAACTGTACTGTTGCATCTTCATTTATAGGCCGTGTGGCATCCCATATTTCATCATTTACTTTTGCTGAAAGTACATTTCTGGCAAGTCCTTCACTTATTCCAAAAGCAATATCAAGGCTGGTTGATCCTTTTTCAACAGTCTTTTTACTGCCATCAGGAAGCGTAATCTGTATTGTGTTTTCACTCATTGATTCAAATCATAAACTATCCCGCAAAGATGCAATAATTATGTGATTCGATCCCAGAAATTAGCGGTTGATTAGTTTACAATTGCCTAAAGTGAAATATCGAAACTAAATTTAATTCCAAAGTTATTAGCAGAAGGATCATCGAGATAAGTGAGTCGGTGGAAGAAATCAATCCGTACTACCTTGAAAATATTTTCTATACCATATCCAACCTCAACATAGGGTTTTTGACTTAGTGCTTTGAAAGGATAAACCTGTTGGCCATCAACATCTTCAGCAGGAATTATATCGAAATTTTCCTGACGAACACTTCCATATAGTACATTTACTGTTCCTACCAGCCGCCATTTCAGTTTCTTTATCAATGGTACCCTGTTTAATATCAAACCTTCAAAGGAGTGCCTATAATTAAATGAAGCATACTGATCGCTTGTAAACTCTGAAAAGTCCATAAGGTTATATGCAAAACTGATGTAAAAAGGAGATTCATTGCCCACATGATTTTTTAATAAAGGGTATGGGATCTGCCCTATTATGAATCCTCCCGTAAGTTGTATGCGCGATGTGCCCATTTTTCCCATTTTTTGAAATTTTACAAACTTTAATTCAAATTTATGGTAATCGAAATCTCCATCCAGCACATCCTTCAGGCCAAGGCTGTACCTAAAAGTAATCGCAGGCCATCGCGTTGGCCCCAGGCTTATCCTGTTATTATCATTGATTATAAAAAGTTCATCTTTTGCGAAACGGGTTTCAAGGCCAATTTCAGTTGTTTGCATTATACTACTAAGCATTGGATCCACAGTACCAGGATTTTCGTAATACACAAAGTCAAACAATGGTTCGTAAAGGCCAGTCTTAATAAAAAACTTTTGTGTGACCCCAGTTCCCAGTTGTGTTTTAAAATAAATTCGGTTTGTGAAACTCCTAAATGGATCGCGTAATTCTCCAAACCTGGAATATGTATAAAACAAGCTGCTATAGTCAAGGTCATTTGTCAGAAGAAATAGCCTGTCTATATCTTTTCTTGTTTCAATCCCGATTTTTGTCCATGGTTTCCTGCTAATAATATATTCAATGCCTAGTCTGTATTTCCATTCTTCATCTTTAAATCCATATCCTGTTGTACCCTTTAGCACCCATTTTTCACTAAAATTCAGATTCGTCCGCATTCCAAAACCAAGACGAAATCCTTCAACATCATTTGCCGCAAATACTGCCGCATAAGGCCCCAAGTCAACCTTTCCTATTTTATGATATCCTGAAACTACAAATTTCCCAAGATCAGTTAATCGTTTTACCGACCGTATGTTCTTGAGTGTATCAATCATTTGAAAAATATTTATCTCAGTTGATGTAAGTGAATCGTGCCGGTGTTCCTGCCAATAATCATCTGAATACATTCTAATGTCTTCAGCCATAACTACAGGGTTTCTGTAGAATGAATCTTTGTGAGGTTCATTTATAATTACATCTTTTGTGGAAGTATAAAATTTGGCTAAAAACCCTGCCATATTTTCTGACAGTTCTCCAATATTCACAAGTACACGGGTTTTGCTGGGAATCCAGGGTCCTGCAACAGTAGGTAAAAGTTCTTGTTGAATTTTAATTTTTTCAATCCAGTTCAAATTTGCACTTTTATCCACAGTCACATCTACCCGTTTAAGTGCGTATGTTTCTTTATCAATCCAAATAGTGCCTCTGAAAGCAAGGTCCTGAGGCCGTTTAGAAGAAATATCCATTCTATAACAGTAGTGCTCACCTAAATACAAGCTGTCTACCAGCTCGTATTCATAAATTGATTTCCAACCATCTGCTATTGGTGAGGCAAACTCCTTGCTTACAATATTCATCCAGTTCTGATAAAAATTATACTCCTGCAATGTAGATCCAACCACCTGGGAGGTGAGTGTACCATCCGTAATACCGATACCAGACAATTTAGTTTTAAGTACATGCTCATATCGAAGCCGTGGAGATTTTTTATAATAGAATCTCGAAATAGCTTCTGAAATAAAAATCGGCAGCACTGGTTTCCCATCCTCTCCAACAACAACTTCAATACTATCTAGTACCTGGGCAACCTGGCGCATAATATTGTTTTCTTGTTTAAACCGATCCGAAAGATTATCAATATCAATTTCTGTTTTTGTATAACTTTCATATTCATACGCGTCAAGTCTTCGTTTATCATTCACATTTTTGTTTTTAATAACATTACGCATAATCTCAAATGCCGGGTTTTCACCTGCGTAAAAAACAACTTCTTTAAGGCTTTTAACTTCCTCTTTCAACTGGAAGTTGATCGTTTGGGTACTCGCACCATCGATGGGTTTGGTTACGGGAATATATCCAATGTAAGAGGCGATTAAACTGTCCGTAACCAGGTTCGTTTCAAATGTGTAATATCCTTGAAAATCAGTTGTTGCTCCGATTGATGAATTTTTAAAATAAACATTTACAAACGGCAGCGGATCGCCTGTGGACGCATCCATTACCCTGCCCTGGAATTTATATCGTTGCTGCCCATTTACTTCAAATTGCATCATCTGAAGTATTACTACTCCAAGAAAAATACGCAATGATGCTTTGTATAGTTGCTGTTTAAACATTATTATGGCAGGATAACAAAAATTACACCTGTTTCGGGAAATAAGTTCCCTTTTTAAATATATTCCTTTTTGCCTAGTAGCAAGGGTTTCTTTTTTAAAATATAAAGGTCGATAATAGCCAAAGGCCTTGCCATTACCTCTCGCAGTGTAGTAGGGAGTGAATCCGGAAACTTTACCATCTGTGCAGACATAACAACGGCATTCAGGTTATAATACTCACTAATAAATAATGCCCGATAACCATGAAAACGTTGTGTAACAATGATAATATCCTTTTGCCCAAATATTTCTTTACAACGCACTATTGAATCGAGGGTTCGCAAGCCTGCAAAATCAAGCGTGATAAATTCAGCTGGAATTCCTTCTTTCAAAAGGGCTTCCTTCATCCTGACAGGTTCGTTGTAATATTTAGACCTGTTATCACCGCTTACCAGTATCCGGTCAATTTTGCCTTCCCTGAACAATTGCGCCACAGTGCTTATCCTTCCGGTAAAATATGGATTTGGACCTCCACTTTTTAATTTGTTGGTTGTACCAAGAACCAGTGCCACCTTTTTGTGGGGGAGTGCCTCCGCCACATCATATACTCTCGGATAAGTAACACCTATCATCCAAAAATTGGAGATCGCAACAAATAACACCAGGAAAAGTATTACCAGAAGAAATGCCTTAATAAACCACCTTTTAAAAACCATGAATATTAATCTAATTCTTCTAAAAAAAAATTTCAATAAGTTCAGCCCTGTTTACTGATTTTTTATACCACTCCAATCTCAAAAAACGTTTTTCCGGGTCACTTAGTTGCCAGTCTAAAGTTGATTTTTTCAATTTACCCAGTAATTCATACAAGCTCAATGCTGCGCACACCGATATATTGAAGCTTTCAGTAAATCCGACCATAGGAATGTAAACCCTGTCATCAGCATTTTCAAGGGCATAGTTGGTTAGTCCATCCAATTCCGTTCCGAAAACCAGTGCTACGGGTTCTGAAAATTCAAATTGATGAATAGGAATACTGGATTCCATATCAGGACTTGTACTTACAATTCTGTATCCTTCTTTTTTTAAATTACGATAACAATCTGCTATATTTTCATTGTTCGGGGAGTTGTAATGGATCCTGTTTACCCATTTTGCCGATCCCTGGAGTACATTGGGACTGAGCCGATACTCATTACGCTGTTCAACCACGTGGAGGTCCTGAATTCCAAAACATTCACAACTACGTACAACAGCGTTGGCATTGTGAGAATTATAAATATCCTCGAGTACAACTGTCAGGAATCTGGTTCGACTTTCTAGTTTTTCCTCAATTAGTTGAATGCGGCGATCAGACAAATATTGTTTCAGATATGAAGTTAGTTGCTCTTCACGGTCCATATGTTATTAGAAATCAAGTTCGATTGTAGTACCTATTCCAAACGTATCACCCTTATCATCATCGTTTTTTTTATTCTTTATTGGCTTGCTTTTATCTGGACTTAAATCCTTTTTGATACGGGTAGTGGCTGTTTGATCTTTTGGTTTTTTTGTTATTTCTATTTCTACTTCTTCTTGTTTCTTTTCTATTATTTGTTCCGGAGGCCGTGAAATATCCTTTTTTGTTTGTTTTTGATCTAAAGGGGGATCTGAATCTTCAGGTGTGTTTGCTGGTTCGTTTGATTCTCCTACCAGTTTGAGTTTCTTAACTTTATGAGGTGTCAACCTGTTTCCCATAGCTTTCCAACCTTTCACATCTATAAACTCATCAAGTTCTAACAGCTCAATTTCTTTGGTTTTTCCTTTACCTTTATTTAATTCCATCTCAATTATGGGTTTTTCAGATGTAGTGACTACAATTAGTTTGCTACCCGAATGGTCGGTAATGAAATTAAAGGGTTTGTTTGGAGTCAAGGTCTCTATTGTGAATCTTTTCACGTAATAAAGTTTTGATGCTCCATCATAGTAAACCGCTG
Source organism: uncultured Roseivirgaceae bacterium (assembly GCA_964581095.1). Classification (GTDB taxonomy): domain Bacteria; phylum Bacteroidota; class Bacteroidia; order Cytophagales; family Cyclobacteriaceae; genus SZUA-230. The sequence continues at coordinate 14,148 of CAZONK010000019.1, read as the reverse complement.
TGATTGTAATTGAAGGGTCAAATCGATTGATAAATAAAAGCTTATCGGGTTCGTAATGATTTGTAATTTCATAACCAGACAGGACGTAAGAACCACTATTATAAATAGAAATTATTTTATCATCACCAATGAAGGTACCTATAAATTTCCCGCGCTTTTCTTTATTCAGTCTGCCAATTGTATCGTCATACCAGAGACTTAAACCACTCAATGTAGTTAGTCCTGCAGTTTTCAATTCGATTTTTCTAACAGGATATTTAGTCAGGATATTTCCACCGGCTCCCCTTCCTTTTATTTCGATGGAGGAAAAATCGAAATCAAAAACTTTTTTTCGTGCTTTGCTCCCGGATGTTAATTTTAAGGTAATTACTTCAGCTTCCCCATTTGGATTTGGGGTTACATATAGCAATCTTGATTTTGGATGTCCTTTGGTAATATCATACTCTTTATCCCGCGTAACCGCCAGAACGTTAAATCTCTTTACCATTGTTCTACCTGAAGCGCCATCAAGGTAAACAGCATTATAAACCATGCGTTCATCACCCTTTTTCCAAACTCCAACATGCATGATGTCTTTACCCATAAACATTTTATCAGAAATCCGCGATACCATGCATTTACCATCTTTTCTAATCGCCAGTATATCATCAATATCCGAACATTCTGAAATAAACTCATCTTTTTTCAATCCATACCCTGCAAATCCGTCTGCCCGGTTCACAAAAAGTTTTACATTATTCGCGGCAACAACTGCTGCAGAGATATCTTCAAAGGATTTTATCTCGGTTTTTCGTTCTCTGCCTTTACCATACTTTTCAAGTAGTTTCTTAAAGTAGCTGATAGCGTACTCTGTAATATGATCAAGGTCGTAGATAATCTGCTTGAGTTCCTCTTCCAGTTTTTTCAGTATCTCATCTGCTTTAAAGGTATCGTATCTTGATATTCGTTTGATCTTAATTTCTGTAAGTTTTACAATATCTTCTTCTGTGATTACTCTATAAAACTGCTTTTTATAAGGTGTAAGTCCTTTATCAATGGCTTCAATTACAGCTTCCCATGTTTCACATTCCTCAATGTCCCTGTAAATCTTATTTTCAATAAATATTCTCTCCAGGCTGGAAAAAAGTATTTTCTCCAGTAATTCATTTTTTCGTATTTCTAATTCCTTGTTTAGTAATTCAGCAGTTTGTTCAGTGTTTATTTTAAGGATATCACTAACTGATAAAAAGCTTGGTTTATCGTCAACAATCACACATGCATTAGGTGAAATGGATACTTCACAATCAGTAAAAGCATACAGCGCATCAATAGTTATATCCGGAGATTGCCCCGGTGCAAGAGTAATCAACACTTCAACATCCCTTGCTGTGTTATCTACAACCTGCCTGATTTTGATCTTCCCCTTGTCATTCGCTTTAATTATTGAATCGATCAACCCGGTAGTTGTGGTACCAAATGGAATTTCTTTAACAGCAATTGATTTTTTATCAAATTGTTCAATCCGGGCGCGAACCTTTACTTTCCCTCCTTTTCTGCCTTCATTGTACTCCGAAAAATCAGCCAGTCCCCCGGTTGGGAAATCAGGAAGAACCTTTGCACGTCGTCCTTTTAGTATTTCGACTGATCCTTTAATTAGTTCTATAAAATTATGAGGCAGGATCCTGGTTGACAATCCTACCGCAATTCCCTCAACCCCCTGTGCCAGCAGTAATGGGAATTTAGCAGGTAATGATATGGGTTCATTTTTTCTTCCGTCATATGAAAGCTGCCATTCTGTAGTTTGGCTATTAAATAAAATTTCCAGGGCAAACTTTGACAAACGTGCTTCGATATACCTGGGAGCAGCAGCCCTGTCGCCGGTTCGTAGATCGCCCCAGTTTCCCTGTGTTTCAATAAGTAAATCCTTTTGGCCCATATTCACCATGGCATCACCAATAGAAGCATCTCCATGTGGATGATATTGCATTGTGGACCCGATAATATTCGCTACTTTATTAAAACGGCCATCATCCATAACTTTCATTGCATGCATGATCCTTCGCTGAACCGGTTTTAGCCCATCGCCGATACCCGGAACCGCCCTTTCAAGGATTACATAAGAAGCATAATCAAGAAACCATGTTTCATACAATCCTGATAAAGGAATCACATCCGACATCAGCTGATCACCTGCCTGATTCATGTGTCCTTTACCATTCAATTTTTCCTTCATATAACCCTTTTGATTAATTCTCTTCCTCAATAAGGTCTTTTTCAACCCTCAATTTTTCAATGATAAACTCTTGTCGTTCAGGTGTGTTTTTACCCATATAGAATGTAAGCAGTTGTTCTATGCTTGTATGTTCTTTTAGTATTACCGGATCGAGTCGGATATTTTCACCAATAAATCCACCAAACTCATCAGGTGAGATTTCACCTAAACCCTTAAAACGAGTAATTTCAGGGTTAGTACCTAATTTGTTGATTGCAGCATTTTTTTCGGATTCATCATAACAATAGATCGTCTCTTTTTTATTTCTTACCCTGAACAAAGGTGTATCAAGAATAAATACGTACCCTTGTTTTACCAAATCAGGAAAGAACTGGAGAAAGAATGTTAATAAAAGTAATCGGATATGCATTCCGTCAACATCAGCATCTGTGGCAACAACAATTTTTCGGTATCGCAGGTCCTCAATTCCATCCTCAATATTTAATGCGTGCTGTAACAGGTTAAATTCCTCATTTTCATATACGACTTTTTTTGTGAGACTGAAGCAATTGAGTGGCTTACCCCTCAAACTAAAGACAGCCTGTGTTTGTACATTCCTGGCCTTGGTAATAGAGCCACTTGCGGAATCACCTTCAGTGATAAATATCATTGTCTCTTCCTGAAGATCACCCTTTTTATCACTATAGTGAACCCTGCAATCACGTAATTTTTTATTATGAAGGTTCGCTTTTTTAGCCCTGTCGTTCGCCAGCTTTTTAATCCCTGCAATTTCTTTTCTTTCCCTTTCTGACTGCAGGATTCGTTTCAAAAGCGCATCCGCAGTATCTGATTGCTGGTGAAGATAATTATCCAGCTCTTTGCGAACAAAATCATTAATAAAAGATCGCACTGTCGGGCCTTCAGGAGCAATATTAATCGAACCTAAGTTTGTTTTTGTCTGTGATTCAAATATAGGTTCCTGAATACGCACTGCAATAGTTCCAACAATACTTGCCCTTATGTCAGAAGCATCAAATTCTTTCTTATAAAATTCACGTATGGTCTTGACTATTGCTTCTCTGAAAGCAGCCAGGTGGGTTCCCCCATGTGTGGTATTCTGCCCATTCACAAATGAATAATATTCTTCACCGTATTGATTAGAATGGGTCAGGGCCATTTCTATATCCTCCCCATTCAAATGTATTATGGGGTACCGAAGATTCTCACTATTCGTCTTACGTAAAAGTAAATCGAGTAACCCCTTCTCTGAATGAAATTTTTTGCCATTGTATATGATCGTAAGACCTGCATTCAAAAAAGCATAGTTCCAGATTTGGTCGTCTAGATATTCCGGAATGAAATGGAAGTTCTTAAATATTTCATTATCGGGTTCAAATGCTACAAGGGTTCCATTCCGAAGGCTTGTTTTTTGGATTTCAACATCATTTGTTTTTTCACCAATATTAAATTCTGCCAATTTCATCTGGCCATCGCGAAATGACTGTACTTTGAAATATCTTGATAAGGCATTAACGGCCTTCGTTCCAACACCATTTAAACCAACTGATTTTTGAAACGCCTGGGAATCATATTTACCACCTGTATTTATTTTTGATACGCAGTCAATAACTTTACCCAATGGGATGCCTCTCCCATAGTCTCTTATTTCTACTCTATGATCTGTGATTTTTATTTCGATGGTCTTGCCAAAACCCATCATATGTTCATCGATGCAGTTATCAACAACCTCTTTTACCAGAACATATATTCCATCATCAACAGCAGAACCATCGCCAAGCTTACCGATATACATGCCGGGACGCAATCGAATATGCTCTCGCCAGTCCAGTGATTTTATACTCTCTTCTGTATAAGCCCCAACGCTAATCTCAGCCATTATTTAGCCCTCTGTCTATTTTTAATTCAAAAAATACAATGAACTAAAAGTCATTCATCGTTTTCAAGTCATGAGTTTCAGGTGGTATCTCATTTCCTTATTTAGCGAAAAAACCTGTTTTTTTACAGACTTTCAAATATTTTGACAGTTATTAAAAAAGGGTTGCTTGTAATGAAAAACTTGAAGTGAAAACTTATAAAATACTGATTTATAAAAGTTTAGAGTGCAATTTTTTAACAAAATCAAGATAAAAAATTATTTACCTTTTTTTTTAAAAACGAAAATCAACCCGAATATCCAAAGCACTGAAAGTCCTCCTACCAAATAGATGGGGTATCCAAAATATTCAATAGTTAAATGCTCGAGACTGTTAAATGCATTGTAAAATACAAGTGTGACAATAAAGAACAAGTTTATCAGGGTTGTAGCCCCATGTAGCCAAATTTGTTTTGCCTCTTTAAATTCCGGAGTCAAACCCGAAGTCTTTTTGTCAAGGTTGATTAATGCAAGAAGTGCTCCATTTACAATGATGAATAACAGAAGTGACAGGTAAAAAAATGTATTTTGGGATACCAATCCGGTGAGTTTCCCATCAGGTGTACTATAGGTACCAACGTATTCCGGTAAGTTTGCATATATGATTAGCAGAACAATCAATAAACTAAAAAAGGTCACCTGTCGAAAGGCATTAAATATTCTTGACATAAATACTTTGAATTTAAGGATGCAAAGCTAGTCAAATCCAACTCTTAAATGTTCTAAATGTATAGTACATTTGTAGGATGAATACTAATCCGGTAGTTCTATCTATTCCTATTTATTTTCTTTTAATCGCTGTAGAATTACTTATACACCAGTTTAGCCGAAAAAAGATCTACAGGATCGATGATGCCATTACCAATATCAGTTGTGGAATTACGCAGCAACTTTCGGGTACTTTTCTGATATTATTTGGAATTGGAATTTACCAGTTCATCTATGAGAATTTTGCGATACTTAATATTGAATCAAACATATTTACACTTGTTCTTTTGTTTATTCTTGTTGATTTCTTCTACTACTGGGCACATCGAATGAGTCATGAAATAAATTTATTCTGGGGTTCCCATGTTGTACATCATCAGAGTGAAGACTACAATTTTTCTGTTGCACTTCGTCAAAGTTCATTCCAGGTTATCTGGACTTCGTTATTTTATTTTCCATTAGCACTTATCGGTTTCAATACAATTGATTTTGCGCTGATGGCAGCTTTGACTACAGTATATCAATTCTGGATCCATACAGAAACCATCGGTCGCCTTGGTCCTCTTGAATATATTTTTAACACACCGAGCCATCACCGGGTGCACCACGGTCGTGATCCTAAGTATATCGATAAAAATCACGCAGGTGTATTTATTACCTGGGACATGCTTTTTGGTACGTATCAAAAAGAAGAAGAGCGACCCACTTATGGAATTACCCGACCGATAAAAAGCTGGAATCCTGTTTGGGCAAACTTTGATCATTACAGTTTTATGATAAAGGACCTTAAAAAAATCAGTGGTATAACAAATAAGATAAAATATATTTTTAAGAGACCAGGATGGTATCCCAGGGAGATGGGTGGATATCAACCGGTTAAACCAGTTGATCTTACTTCATTTCAAAAGTATGATTCCACCACAAAACCAACCATTAATTTTTATGTATTGTTTCAATATCTCCTGGTATTAGGGGGCACGGCTTTTTTCCTGTTTAATCGCGCCAACTTTACGTTATCCGAAAGTGCATTTATAACAGCTCTGATAGTAATTACCGTTGTAAATTGTGGTGCGTTGTTTGAAAATACCAAGTGGGTGCACTTTGCTGAAATAATGCGTATTTTGTTATTCTCTGGAATAGCTGTTTACCTGAGCTTTGTTAATTCATGGGATATCCTGTTATTATCTTCAGGAATTTCCTACTTGTTCATCTCCATTTTATGGTTGACTTATGCTAAAAAAAGCCGATAATCGATTGCGTTTACTTAACCTGGTATTACTACCTTTTATTTTTATTGGTTGCAATTCATCGATTCATATTGATGGGTTTTCAGCGGAGGAATGGAAGGAAGACAAAAATGGTTGTCTGCAAAAACGAGTAAACGAGATCAACATCCTCATGGACGGGAAATCGAATATTCTTGGACAATCGGAAAACGAAGTTCTGTCTCTTCTCGGCAAGCCTGATAAAAACCAACTTTATTCCAGAAACCAGAAAATTTTTGTGTACTACATCGCTCACAAAACAAACTGTGAAAACATAAATTTCTCAGAATCCACATACTTGTCTATACGTATCAATGCAATAGGAGTTGCAAGTGAAATGTTTGTGTATAATAGTGGGAATGAGCTAAATAACTGATATTTATCATATCCTTCCAATAAATATATTTGCTATTCTTCAGTAGATTTACTCTTGTATAAACATAACAAGCTATGAGATATTTTTCTACCTTAATTTTATTTTTTTTATTACTAACAGGTACACAGCAATTATATGCACAAGGTGCTCCCAAACCAATTGTGGGAGCGAAGCTCGGATTAAATTTTGCAAATATTGGAGGTGAGTCAGGCAACAAAGCCCGAACAGCAGGACATCTTGGCGTTTACTCAATTGTATCGTTCGATTATTTTTTAAAACTCCAGTTCGATTTTATTTATTCACAGCAGGGTCATAAATCATCCTCGGGTGACGGTGGCCTTAACCTGTCATACATTAACATACCAATGATGGCCCGGTATGAAATGAGTTATAATTTAAACGTACATGCAGGATTACAAGTGGGGTTTTTATTAAGCGCCAAAAGTGAATTTCTGGATGAGAAATTTGATGTGAAAGATCAATTTAAAACTATTGACCTTGGACTTCCTTTAGGCATTGGATGGGATTTTATGGACAAAAAATTTAATGCAAACCTGAGGTACACTATCGGTTTGAGCAATATTTCTGCAAATGCAGGAGAAACCAGGAAAAATAATGTTTTACAAATTTCGGTTGGCATGAAACTCTACCAGGTAGATGAATAGATAACTTAATCGTGTTCTACTAATTGATTTGTTTTTAACCTTTGAAAATAATCAGTTGCTGCTTTTCTGACTTTTGGTGATAGAAGTAACGCCGAAATCATTGTGGGAATAGCCATAGTTGCATACAGACCGTCAATTAATCCAATGATAGCAGTAAGCGAAGCAACAGCACCTACGATAATACTCAATACATAGAAGTAGTTATAATACTTCTTACGGTGTGCTCCTGCCAAATAGGAAAAGCACTTTTCGCCGTAATACGAGAGCGAAAACAATGAAGTAAGTGCAAATATGGATGCGCAAAATGCAAGGATATAACTTCCGTAGCCTGGTATTGCCTTTTCAAAAGCTTCGATAGTTAGTGTTACACCCGTGGATTCTGAGCTTAGCCATACACCTGTGCTCAGGATGGCCAATGCGGTAAGAGTACAAACGATCAGTGTATCAATTGCAGGTCCCAGCATTGCAACAAGTCCTTCCCGAATGGGCTCATTCGTTTTCGCAGCACCATGAGCCATGGGGGCCGTTCCAATCCCAGCTTCGTTTGAAAATGCAGCTCTGCGTGCACCTGTCATAATTACAGCACCAACTGCTCCACCCAATACAGCCTGACCGGTAAATGCATCTGTAACTATTAACGAAATCAGTGCCGGTACTTGTTGAATCTCCAGAAACAGGATATAGATTACTGTCACGAAATAAAGTATTACCATAAGAGGAACAAGTTTACCCGCAACAACGCCAATGCGTTTGATACCCCCGAATATTACGACCCAGACAATGGCAGTAATCACTAAACCTGTAACCAGGTCTGATGTTCGTACTATAAATAGCCCAAAATCAGTCATACCATTACCCAAGCCATTTGGTACGAGCAATACATCATGAATCACCTGTGTAAGTTGATTGGCCTGAAAAATAGGTAAAACGCCAATAATACCTGCAGAGCTGAATAATATTGCTAACCAATGCCAGTTTTTGGTAAGTCCCTCCCTGATAACATACATAGGTCCTCCCTGTAGCTCACCCGCAGAATCCTTACCCCTGTACATAATTGCCAGTGAACAGGTAAAGTATTTTGTTGCCATTCCAAAAAAGGCACTTACCCACATCCAAAATATTGCTCCGGGACCGCCGGTAACAATCGCTACGGCAACACCACTTATATTTCCCATGCCTACCGTGGATGCAAGCTGGGTTGATAAAGCTTCATAGTGATTAATCTGACCCTTTTCATTGGGACTATCATATTTACCCCGCAAAATACTAATTGCATGGTTGAAATATTTAAATTGGACAAACCGGGATGAAAAAAAGAAAAATATTCCTCCTCCCATCAATAAAACCAATAAGGGAGTGCCCCACATAAAATCCCCGTAGCCAACTAATAAATCTTCCAGTGCTTGTTCCAAATTATATTTGTTGTTAAAAAGAAAAGCTCAAATATATTAATAGCATTTATATATCGGCTATTCCATGCGATTATTCACTCGGATTATAATTATACCTTCAATAAGTGTGCAGTTCAACTTATCATATTACCACAGTGTGCTTATATTCAATTGTACCTGTTTTTTCTGAAGCCAATTTCCAACTGTCAAAGGGAAATGAGATTTCAACCAGGCTTGATGGTGGAAAAGAATCAATGACCTCACCCGTTAGGTATTCTGCGAGATAAATTATTATTGGGTTATGACCGATCATTGCCACACGTTTGTTTGAATCATTTAAAACATTGATTGCGTTTAAAAATATTCTTACAGAACCTTCATAAAGTGAATCATTTTTTACAATATCTTCAGCATTAAAACCTATCTGTTCACCTAAAAGAATGGCAGTATTGACGGCCCTGTTTGCAGCACTTGATACAACCATATCAGGAGATTTATCTTCATTTTTAAGAAAAAAACCCAATTTCATAGATTGTTGAATTCCCTCATTCGTTAAACTTCTATCGAAATCAGATTCGCCAAAAGATTTGTTCTGGGCTTGTGCATGGCGTATTAATAGGAGGCTGACTGACATGTTCAATGCAAATTTTATTATCCAAAATAATAAATACTGTTATTGCCTGCGTCTTAATCTTTGCTTTTTTTGTTAAATAATTGATATTTGAAACTTTTCAAATCTATCTATGACAAAAAATCTGGTAATTGTAGAGTCACCCGCAAAAGCTAAAACCATTGAAGGCTACCTGGGTAAAGATTTCAAAGTTGAGTCAAGCTACGGGCACGTAAGGGATCTGCCCAAAGGAGACAAAGCAATTGATATCGAGAATGGTTTTAACCCGACATACGAGGTAAGTAAAGACAAAAAGGAAGTCGTAAAAAAATTAAAACGGCTTGCAAAAGAAGCCGAGATGATCTACCTGGCCAGTGATGATGACCGCGAAGGGGAAGCGATATCATGGCACCTGATGCAGGCCCTTGATTTGAATGATGCTAATACAAGGAGAATTGTTTTTCATGAAATTACCAGGAATGCAATTACAAATGCAATGCAAACACCCCGGGGGATCGATATTGACCTGGTAAATGCACAACAGGCTCGTCGGGTACTCGACAGGCTGGTAGGTTATGAAATATCACCAATCCTTTGGAGAAAAATTAAAACCGGCCTCTCTGCCGGTCGTGTACAGTCGGTAGCTGTAAGGCTCGTTGTAGAAAGGGAGCGAGATATTGAACGCTTTGATTCAAAATCATCATATAAAATAACAGCACTTTTTGATTTGGGAAATGGCATAATTCTCAAATCAGAACTTTCTGAAAAATTCTCCACGAAAGAAGACGCCAATAATTTCTTAAATCAATGCATTGGAGCAGAATACTCAATAATTGATTTGCAGAAAAAACCTGCTAAAAAAACACCTGCTCCTCCTTTTACAACCTCAACTTTGCAGCAGGAAGCAAGCAGGAAACTTGGATATTCAGTTTCCAAAACCATGACGCTGGCTCAAAAGCTGTATGAATCAGGGAAAATATCATACATGCGTACAGATTCAGTAAATCTTTCGGAAGATGCACTTAACGGGGCACGTGAGAAAATCTCTAATAGCTATGGAGAGAACTATTCGAAGACCCGGAGGTATAAAACAAAAACTTCCGGTGCCCAGGAAGCACACGAAGCTATTCGCCCCACCAATTTTAACATACCGGAGGCGGGAAATGATTCAGGAACCCTGCGACTGTATGAACTGATATGGAAAAGGGCAATTGCTTCGCAAATGGCAGAAGCATTATTGGAAAGGACCACAGTTAATATATCCATTTCCACAACAGACAAACATTTGGTGGCACGTGGAGAAGTTGTGAAATTTGATGGATTTCTCAAAGTCTATTCAGAGGGTAGTGATGAAGAACAATCAAATAATTCAGGGGATTCCGGAATGCTGCCCCCGCTGGAAGTGGGACAACAATTATCCTTATCAAAAATGACAGCTCGCCAGGGATTTTCAAAACATCCAGCCAGGTACACAGAAGCAAGTCTTGTTAAAAAGCTTGAAGAAATGGGAATCGGAAGACCATCTACTTACGCCCCAACAATTTCCACAGTTCAAAAAAGAAACTACGTCGTTAACGAATCAAGACCAGGAAGCGAAAGGGAATTACAAATTATTTCATTAACCGATGGAATAGTTAGCACGGAATCCGCTAAAGAGATAACAGGTGCTGAAAAAAATAAACTTTTCCCCACCGACATGGGAATGATAGTAAACGATTTTCTCGTGGAAAATTTTGACAAAGTTGTTGATTACAGTTTTACTGCAAAAGTTGAAAAGGAATTTGACAACATAGCTCAGGGCAATAAAGATTGGAATGGGTTTATCAGTGATTTTTATGGTGACTTTCATTCCACTGTTGAGGAAGTAAAGGAGCAAAAAACGGTTAGAAAAGCTAGGGAACTAGGAATAGACCCCGAATCTGGAAAGAAGGTGATAGCCCGGATGGGGAAATTTGGACCAATGGCGCAAATTGGTGAATTGATTGAAGAATCGGAAGAGAAACCCAGGTATGCAAGTCTTAGAAATGGACAGCTTATAGAAACAATCACATTGGAAGAAGCCCTTGAATTGTTTAAGCTACCACGGGTAATTGGTGAGTTTGAAAATGAAGAATTGATTGTAAATGTTGGAAAATACGGCCCATATATTCGCCATAAGGGCAAGTTTGTTTCATTAGAGGATTCAGATGATCCATACACAATAGAAAAAGATAGAGCGATAGAGCTGATTGACATTAAGCGAAATGCCGATGCCAATATGATCATCAAGACATTTGCTGAAAATGAAGACATCCGGATTTTAAATGGTAGATATGGCCCCTATATCAAAGCCGGTAAAAAAAATGTAAGAATACCAAAAGGAAAGAAACCCGAAGAACTTACACTATCAGAATGCCTTGAGTTAGCAGAAAAAACGCCGGATAAAAAGCGATTTAGCAGAAAGAAAAAGTAATTTATGAAAAAATTAGCTGTACTTACCGGAGCAGGCATTAGTGCAGAAAGTGGCATTCCAACATTCAGGGATTCTGGCGGATTATGGGAAGGACACGATGTAATGTCTGTGGCTTCGCCCGAGGGATGGGCAAAAAACCCTGAACTCGTTTTGAATTTTTATAATGAGCGAAGAAAAGCAGCAATTGAAGCAGCTCCGAATGAAGGACATCTGATTCTTGCAGAGCTGGAAAAATATTTTGATACCGTAATAATCACACAAAATGTCGATGACTTGCACGAAAGGGCCGGCTCTACCAATGTTTTGCATCTGCATGGGACCTTATTTGAATCGAGAAGTTCTTTAAATCCAGAAATGATCTATCCCATCAAAGAACCTCTTAAGTTGGGTGATCTCTGTGATCTTGGAAGTCAACTACGTCCTAATATCGTTTGGTTTGGAGAAATGGTTCCAATGCTGGAGGTGGCAGTACAGGAGGTCATTGACTGTGATATATTTTTAATTGTGGGTACATCAATGGTTGTATATCCGGCTGCCGGTTTGATCTCCTATGTACCTTCCAAGTCCAGAAAGTACATAGTTGATCCAAATCTTGAAGATCACGATGAATACCCCGGAACAGTCTTTGTCAAGGATATCGCGAGTAAGGGATTAAATAAAATTAAAAGTATGATCCTTGATTAATTAAATAACTAACCCTTAGCATTTTACAAATATTATATTTAAAATGACAATTAAATTGAAAATAGCAAAATGAGTAACTACTCAGCCCTATTTTGACTAAAACAAAGTATTAATAGTGCGGTTTTAGCCACTAAGACACAAAAGCACAAAGTCAGCACAAAGAAAACTTTAGTGATTCTTAGAGTCTTTCTGCCTTTGTGGCATATTTACATCCATAAATGAATCATTAATACCATTTGGTCTCCTGAATAGTTACTAAAATGAAAATTTCAGAATTATGCATATAAATCGGAAATACACCATAGTAATTCTTACGCTGGTTTTCTTTTTCACCTCAAATTTTGTCATTGAAAGTAATTTGCAAAACAGAAATCCGAAAAATGGATATTACGTGACTATTGCAGCTTATGCTGAATCAAAAGAAAATTACGCAATTCGGTTTACACAAAAGATTAAATTGCAGGGACATGAAGTTACATATGTCTATTTTGAAAATAAAAAAATGTTTTTTGTTTATCTTAAATATTACAGTGAACGTGGACCCTCAATAACTGAGATGCTAAATATTCGCAAGAACTCTGAATTTGATGATGCCTGGGTTTATGTATTTAAAGATCAGAAAGAACCAAGAGAGCAAGCAAGATTAGAAGAAGAAAAAAACGCTGAGCCACCGATAGTTGATAAACAAGCGATTTCGGATGAATCTGAGCATTCTCCTCCCCCTCCTCCAGCCATAGAGTCAGAATTTAAACCTGAAGCTGAATCTGAAAATGAACCAGAACCTGAACAAAAAGCGGAAAAGGATCCATATGAAGGAATGTACAAAATGTTTTTGGAGATGGGGCAAGGTCGTAATCAAACCTATGTGGATGGAGATATTGAACTGATTGACCCTAAAACAGGAAAAGTCATCAGAGTTTTAAAAAGTAACCGTACCCAATATATTAATAAACCAAATAATTCAAATTCAAATGCCCAATTTGAAGCAGATATATTCGGATATCGCAAAATAATCCATACCATTGATTTGGAAAACCCCGTTAATGATACAACATCATTTTTCGTTGAAACATCAAAGGACTCAATAACTCTCCATTTCAATCTCGTTAGATACCAATCAGGAGATATATTTACTATGTATAAAGTTTATTTCTTTAGCCATTCGGCAATTATGCGTCCTGAGTCAGTTAATGAACTTGATCAGTTACTTGAAATGATGAATGAAAATCCAGCATATAAAATTAGAATTCATGGACATACAAATGGTAACAGTAAAGTAGAGGATGCACGGTATCGCCCTGAAGGGGATTCCAATATGTTTACGCTAACCGGATCAATACAAAAATCCTCCTCCGCAAAAGAACTGTCAACTTCACGGGCAGAAGCAGTAAAAATTTATTTATTGGCAAAAGGTATTGCTGAATCCAGAATTCAACTAAAAGGGTGGGCCGGTAAAAAAATGCTTTACAAAAAATTAGATGAGGAATCAATTAAAAATGTAAGGGTGGAGATTGAGATTCTGGATAGATAATTGTTTTAGTGGCTTACCCTGATTACTACCTTTCCCGTTGTTGAACCACTTTGGAACAATTTTAGAGCTTTAAGCATTTCGCCAAAATCAAAAATATGGCCAATCAATGGCCGGGCTGGTTCCAATGATTCCATTTCTTTTAGCGATTGATGAAATAATTCTTTTTTTTCAAACAACCAGATCAGGTTAAACCCCATCACAGATTTATTTTCACGCATCATCAGCATCGGATCAATTTTAGGACGACAGAGGTATTTCATTAAGGCAACAAGTTTATTCGCTTTCGGTTTATTATTTCCAGAATGAGCGGCACCGTAAACAACCGTCCGTCCCTGCTGTCTA
>CAZONK010000018.1:0-27711 GCA_964581095.1 uncultured Roseivirgaceae bacterium | reverse complement strand
AACTCTTCATCGTCATCTTCTATATTTTCTGCATCGATAATAAATTTATTATAGGATGTGTATTTGAATGACTTAATTTTCTCAGGATTATTTATTTTCCTGTTTTCTACCGCCTTTCTTATTATTGGGTGCGCGGGGTTTTCTTCGGCTTCAAAAACTATTTCCCTGAGGACACGGGTATCTCGTTTAAGCCGGATTACCAGGTTGCTAATGGATTGATTTGAGTTTTCTTTTAAATAGTCTTCCAGGTTTAGTTTTTGGGTTACATATCCAACATAGCTAAGTCGGAGGCTATTTATTTTGCCGGAATACCGAATTGTAAATCGTCCATCGATATCTGAAGTTGTGCCAGATCGGCTATCATTTACAAGTATATGAACAAATGCGAGTGCTTCACGGCTATCATTATCAAAAATCTGCCCTTTGACTATTACAGATTGGGTAAAACCATTTAACACAAAAGATTGTAATAGAATTACCAGGCCAAATGAATACAAATATATTTTTTGAGGATTACTCATATGTTATAAAAGATGCCTTAACAGTTGAAAATGTTACAGCAGGCACAATATATTTTTTCAATATTGACTCTTTAGCCAATTAGCCAATTTACCCTCTGATTCCAGTGAAGCTCAATTTTTACAATTAAAAAAGCTGTTTTACGATTGGATAAAACAGCTTCAAATTATTACACGGATATTTTCTATTTCAAACGCGATATTTCTGCGCTTTTCTTTTCAAGTCATCGCGGTTAGCAGTTATTGATGGATCGCTATAGATACGTGAAGATAGTTCGCCTACCACTTTTTTCTTATATCCAAGTCTTTCGGCAATGTCTTCACAAAATAGTATTTCGCTTTTAAATACCTGTCCATCTATTTTCATTAGCTGAATAGTGTTATATAAATGTTCAAAACGCTGATCATCTGTAAGATTATCGAAATTTCCCACAGGAGCAGGATTTTTCATCATCTCTTCTATTTCTTCTTTGGATAGGCCGGCAGCCCGACCAATGATCATTATGTGTCTGGCTTCTTTTTCAGCTATTAACGAATCGGAAGCTGCCAGATTAATTAACATATTTAATTGTTCTTTGCCCATTTCATTAATTGTTAATCCTTTTGCAAATTAAGAAGTATTTTTAAATATAAAATGAAAAAAGGGGAATAAATCCCCCTTTTTAAGTCCATACAAATGTTGAACTTTTGACCTAACCTAAACCTAATTCAATATTTTTTGTACCACTATATCACTTAGCTGATTTTCCGCCATCGCCAATTGGGTCGATATACCAATTAAAATTGCAACAATAATTCCGACGATTATTATTATATCACTGGTATTTATTTTTGATAAGTATTTCATCGGCTTCTTTAAATTCTGATGGTTTCTATAAACAATACTTCGAATATTCGAAATGGTTACAACCTTTAGATGCAATTAGGGGTATAAAAGTTTAAAGGGAAACCATTTTATATGCAACTTTTAATTTAAAAGGTGGTCATTCAGTTAGAGTTGGTTTATTTCTCAAAAAAATTAAAATGAAAAAATTATCATATCTATTCTTAGTAACTGTTTTACTTGCAGGATTTGCTCCCGTATTCTCACAGAATACCGAAACAAGGAATTTATCTTCTTTTAGCCGTGTTCAGGTAGGAGAGGCGATTGAAGTATATCTTGTGAAGGGTACCTCGGAAAAAGCAAAGATCGAAGCAAGGGGCATTGATTTGGACGATATTGTTACCGATGTATCCGGAGATAAACTCAGGATCGAGCTCAGACGGGGTAACCACCGAAATATCGATGTTACCATTTGGGTTAACTATAAGTATCTTGATGCTGTTTCTGTAAGTTCAGCAGCTACAGTTCGTACAGAAGGTGTTCTAAAATCTGAAAAATTACGTATTGAAGCGTCAAGTGCAGGTGATGCAATTCTGGAAATTGATACTGATGTCCTGAGGGTATCAGTAAGTAGTTCTGCTGATGTAACTATTTCGGGGAGGGCATTATACCAGGATGTTTCCGTTTCGAGTGCAGGTGATTACCACGGATATAATCTTAAATGTGAAGAAGCTGAAGTTAACGCAAGCTCATCTGGAAGTGCGAAAGTATTTGCTTCAAAACGCATAGAAGCGAGAGCTTCAAGTGCCGGCAGTATTCGATACAGGGGAAATCCTGATAAAGAATACGTAAGCTCGAGTAGTGGCGGTTCTGTCCGTGGAAGTAATTAGAATGCCTTTGGGATAGCCCTCCGGTATAGGTATATTTGTGCAATGAGGATTGCCGTACTTTTTTCAATATTATTATTTCTATTGTCTTGCAATAATGCTGAGCAGGTCGATCCCATTGTGAAAACTGTTGAAGTTCAGAATATTGGAAAGAACAATGCAGCATTTGTTGGCAACCTTAAAGATCCGGGAGCAATCAATACCTGGACATATGGATTTGTCTATGCCGAGTTTCCAGGAGCCAATATTGTCAGTGGTAATTTAGTGGTAATCGGAGAACGATCCGGTACCGGCGAGTTCAGTATTAACCAGGAAGGACTTGAAGCCAACACGCAGTACTTTGTCAAAGCTTTCGTATCCGACCAGGGTTTTAGCAATATTTTCTATGCAAATGAGGTTGATTTTACAACTTTAAATCCCTGATAATTGTTAGGTTATTCTTTAAAAATAGCTAATCAGCCTTAAAATTGAAGATCTACTTTAATTAGATCATCTCCTCTTTTTACTTCTGCAGCAGCTTTGTCACCTTTCTTGAATTTACTCAGTGCATCCATGTAGGCATACATATCGTCAATATTGTATTCCCCCAGTTTTAATATTATATCTCCTTTTTTCAGTCCGGCATTTGCTGCCGGTTTATCATCAGACACACCATCAATTTTCACACCGCCTTTGTCATACATGTAGTCAGGAATAATTCCCAGTGTTACAGAAAATTTAGGTGCCTTGCGGCTATCAGAATCCTTCGTTTTAGTAAAAGCCAGTTTGGATTCTGAATCGAGGTTATTGACCACATTCTGAATATAGTTGTGAATAATTTCCATCCCGTGGTAGTTTATCAGTTCAGCATCATCAGAAGGTTTATGGCAATTTTCATGCGTACCTGTGAAAAAATGGAGGACGGGAATATCCGAAAGATAGAATGCGGTATGATCCGAAGGTCCAACACCTGATTCTGTTGTCACGATATTGATTGGTTCCATTACATTATTTTCCAGTACAGTATTCAATACCGGAGAAGTACCAACACCGCTTATAGCCAGTGAATAATCTGCAGTATCCAATCGGCCTACCATGTCCATGTTTATCATGTAAGAAACATTTTCAAGATCAATGGTTGGGTTTTTAGTAAAATAATTTGCACCCAGCAATCCTTTTTCTTCGCCGGAAAAAGCAATAAATAAAAAGTTTGTATGGTTTGAATCACTGTTTTTAATAGAACGGCTTAACTCAATCAGCATGGCGGTACCCGATGCATTATCATCCGCTCCATTATGCACCATGTCTTCATCTCCTCTGTATAATGATCCACCATGTTTTCCATAACCCAAGTGATCGAAATGTGCACCAATAATTACTGTACTTTCTGCTGAATTATCGATGTAACCAATGACATTACGAGCCATTCGTTCATCATCAACCAGAGATACAACCAATTCTGCACTGGACATATCTTTAATATTTTCAGCGTCAAAAAGAAATACTACCGGAATATCAACCCTGGCCATTTTGGCTATGTAATCCTTTTTGAGATCCTCAGCGGTTGGATCTTCGTTTATCAATACAACAGCACCTGCTCCTTTCTCAATAGCAGTTTTGACTCTCTGGCGAACATTATGATAATCAATATATTTTGAATGAGGGTGAATACCATCCGGGGAGGATATACTCATTATAAAGATCTTGCCAGTAAGGTCAGAAATATTGGCGTAATCATTATAGTCCAGGTCAGGCGCATCAATGCCAAATCCAACATCAAGCAGATCGCCGCTTATAGAACCATTGCCCGAATAATTTAACGGGAAGTAGTCTTTTTCAACCTCCATTGAAGCATCGTCAATTGTAAAGCTATTGTCTCCAAGGTCTTTGCCCATCATAAATTCAAAATCCTGGTTGTACCCATCTGTCCCTTTTGGTGTCAGACCAATATTCCTAAACTCATTTGCAATATATTTAGCCGCCTGGAGTTCACCGTCAGTTCCCGATTCTCTGCCTTCTAGCTCATCGGATGCCAGATACTGAATGTGTTTGCGAAAATTATCTTCAACTGTAGCTTGCTGACAAGATGAAAATATAATTAAATAAAATATAAAATTTATCAGGAGCACCTTTTTCATAAATATCGATTTTGAACTATTAATATTATAATATTAAATTAATATTCAAAAGGAATATTAAAAAAGGTAATACACCTGCCAATTTATACTGGTGGTGAAGTTTATTTTTTAATGGGGAATTTTACTTCTTTCTGGTACCTGTCAAAGTTATTCAATGCAAACTCAAATTTGGCCTGATAAGACCGGTCATAGTTGTTGTTTGCCATCTTTTTGACTTTTTTCAAGATATAATTGACCATTTTAGTACTATTTGCTTTATTTAATAACGAATTAGAATACCAGATTGTTTAAAGAAACTCGTTTATTTTCAAATAAAATAGGGAACAAATTTGTTCCCTATTGATGACCTAAACTTATTTTTGAAATCCAACGTGTTAGATTTCATTTGCGATTCTGATTGTATAAACAAGAATTGTGAAGAAATGTTTCAGGTTGAGAATAATATTATATAAACGGTATAAAATTTGTGTTAAGAAATGAATTGTTATTGAATGTAAACTTGTAAAGTCTGCATTTTACAAGTAGTTGATAATTTGACTTTTAAAAATTAATTTGCGAAATTGTGTAATATTTATATGCTATGCGGAACGTATTTTATCTTTTATTGCTATTGTTTGTAGCGAATTCCCTTTTTGCCCAGGAAGTAAGCAATACTGATTGGGTAACAGAGGATGATTTTAGGAAAGACGAACAAAAAGTTGCCAACGATATCATATGGCTTGAAGAAAATCCATACGCTACCGTTTCAAATGATACCAAAGCAATAACAAGTTATGTATTGGACTGGGTAACAAAAACGCCTTATTTGTCCGTTACAAACGAAGAAATTTTTACTGAAAATATCATCAATAGCAAGAAGTACAAATATGCTGAAAAATTCAGGGTTACTTACCTGTTTGGAAAGTCAGTGTATGCCATACAAAACCAGGATAACCCCAACGAGGTGGATGCCTGTTTACGTGGATTAACCGGGATGATCAAAGTTTATGAAGAAATTTTGAAGGAGGATCCTAAAGCATCTAATCGCGATTTAAATTATTATCGCGACATGTATTATTCTGACAACCTGAAAGGATTTGTTCAGACAAAATTAAAAAACTTAGGTATCTGATATCTTGGTTCAATCAATATTCTATTTAAATTTCTGTTTTATTGTTAAACAAATAGGGTGATACGCATTTTTTATGCTTCGATTATATTAATTCTTCTTATTAATCCATTCACCGGTTTTGGGCAGATTGCTGAATCATTTTTTGATCGGGGGTATATACAATATGATGAAAGTAACTACGAGGAAGCAATCATTCTGTACAACAAGGCTATAGAAATTGATTCTGAGAATGCATCGTACTATTACCACAGAGGTGTAAGCAAATCTATGCTTCAGTTAAATTATGAGTCCATTGCTGATTTTGATAAAGCGCTTAAATTTGATCCTGAGTTCGGTGAAGTATTTTTTGAAAGGGCATTTTCATACTATCGTATGAGTGAAAATCAAAAATCACTTAGTGATTACGACAAAGCAATTGAATTATTGCCTGATTTTGGACCGGCATATCTGAATAGGGGATCTGTTAAATTTGATATCGATGACCTGGATGGTGCTTGCCTCGATTGGAAAAAAGCTGTATTGCTTGACATGGAAATTGCCCAGGAATTATTGAATGAATATTGTCCTTCAAAATCCTGATTTATTGTTCAGTATCGAACACCAAGATATTTCCGTATAATTTATTATAATTGAAACATAATTACTCATTTATCAAACCATAGTATGACTACAGAGAGATTAACCAGATCAAATGATAAAATAATTGCAGGCGTGTGTGCAGGTTTAGCCAATTACTTTGGCTTGGATCCTGCATTGGTTCGGGTTGGCTATGTTTTGTTATCTATATTAAGTGCCGGATTTCCCGGGTTGCTTGTATATATTATTTTATGGATTGTAATGCCTCAACAGGGATATTGATCTGATATTACCGGCAATATTTAAGTAACATTTCTCCGGCCTTTTTATCACCTCTTTTTGAAGCTTCATATAAATTTTTACAAGCGCGAACGTTGTTACCAACTGCAAGATAATTGGTACCCCTCAGGTAGTAGGGGTGTGATTGATTTGGTCTCAGAAATATAGACCAATTAGTGTCCTTTATTGCACCTTCGCTCATTCCAAGTTCTGTGTATAAGCGTGCATGGGCATAAAACACGTCGAAATATATTTGAGGACTTTCATCCGGCATCATTACTAATTCTGCAGCCCTGCCGTAAATATCAGTTAAAATCTCTTTTACCCTGTTTCGTGAATTGTCAAGATAAGGTTTTGCATTTTCCGGCAGCCTGAGGTCATCAAAATAGATTAGTCCAATTTCCATGTTAAGTTTCAGGTTCGTCGGGTCATCTTTTTGAAGTAGCTCAAGAGCGGCGACAGCATCAAGGTACATTTCCATCGCTTTGTATGATTCTGCCAGGCGCCTGTACACCAATGGATTTTCAATTACCTGGTAGTCCTTTACTATTCCAAAACTGACGATAGCGCTTTCATAATTATTTAACATAAACTGGTTATTTGCTTCATTCATAACCTGCCGAAGCATTTTTTCCCGATGGTCACTGATGGTACCTTCTATAGGATTGCGATAGTACATTTCCTTGAGGATGTCCAGCGATTTTCTGTAATCACCATTGTCGAAGTATGTTTGTGCTTCCTGAAATAATATTTCCCGTGCGGCTGCTAATCTTTCTTCTTTAGCTATTTTATATTCATCATATAATAATTTCACCCCCATCACCATAGCAGCAACAATGAATATAAATGCAAATGCTACAACCTGTGCTTTTACATACTTCCAACCATACTGATACCCCCCGGTCGGATATTTTGGACGGTTCCTAAAAGGTGGATAGTTAAAGGGTTCATACGTAGATCGAGGTGGGGTAGCAGGGTGCCTGCGGACATCAAATGAAAGATCGTACTGGTATTTTTTATAAGAATCAGACAGTACCTGGTATGCCCTGTTTATTTCTTTAAATTTTTCTTCTGCTTCAGGATTATCAGGATTCAGGTCGGGGTGGTATTGTAGCGCAAGCGATTTAAACGCAGATTTAATTTCAGCCGCGGTAGCGGATTTCGGTAGGCCAAGTATCTGGTAAAACGTTGCCATAGTACGAATTTACAAAATATTTTGAAGCAATGGTTCTCAAATGATCACTTGTGATCTAATATATATAACGCATTTTTAAACAATAATGGTTTGATTTAGTTTAAAAAATTACTTCGGACTATTGAAATTGGAGATCAATCATATGAGATTAAAATTTTATGTCTTACAATATGGGGAAATGAGCCGCGAATTCGTTAATCATTTTTTTCAATACCTTATTTACTACAAAATTCAATTGGAATATGGCTGAAATTATATACAAAGATAAAAGTTACAAAGTCGTCGGCAGATGCTTTGAGTTTCATAATAACCTCGGCCCTGGTTTTTTGGAAATAGTCTACAAAGACGCTTTGGAATATGAATTCAGGAATGCAAATATCCCTTATGAAAGAGAAAAAGAATACATAGTAAATTATAAGAACATAGTTTTACCACACAAATTTTATTGTATTTGATAAAATAATATTAGAAGTTAAGGCTGTATCAGGTATTGCTGATGAGTTTATTGCGCAGGCCATTAACTACTTTAAAGTGTCACATAATCAACTGGCATTAATTGCGAATTTTGGAGAATTGAAGTTAAATTCTAAAAGGATTGTATTGGAAAAGAAACTAAAAGAATGGGATAATAAATAACCGCAAATTAGTTGTAAAACTTATAAAACCATTCGCGCATTAGCGGCAACAAATGAGGGTCAATGTGGCTTCAATCGTGCATTGGGTGTTTCTTTATGGACCATTGGAATCTTTTCCATAGAGTCAACTTCTACCATTGGATATCCGAAGTCTTCAACCACGGTTCCTTTCAGGCTATAAAATCCCCGGCCACGGAAAGGGTTTCGTTTGGCTACAGGGGGGAAATGGGTAGTATCAAATACATCCCCTTTTTCATCGTAGAATGTAGCAAAATGCATCAGTTTCCCATCTTTGGTATAGGCGTTTTTGATGGTAACAAGGTATCCCATGATCTGTATTTTCTTTTTAACGAATCCGGGAAGGTCGCCGGCACATGCATTCCCACGGTCGTCTGTACTGAGGAGTGTGAAAGGGTCGCAAAGCGGGAACTGAAGTAGCTCCAGTTCATCGAAAGCATCTTCAAAAGGCATTTCATCCAGTGGAGGTAATTTGTAATCGGGAAGTTCCAGGTTAAACAAATCGATCGCATACTTTGCATTTTTACCTTTCCCAAAATAGAGATGTGCCTCCCACAGGAGTTCCCGTTTTGACTTTTTTGTAAAACGCATCGCACCAATCCGGATAAGAATGGATATCTGCTCAAGCGAAACAGCCACGCGCCGGATGAAGTTGTCCATGCTGGTAAATGGTCCGTTGGAGGATCGCTCTTCCGGTATTTCTTTAGCGATCCGTGTTTCCAGGCTTTTGAGATGGATGAACCCAATGTAGATGGTATCACCGATGATGGTTGTGGTGTAATCGCTATGGTTGATGCACGGTGCCTTGATTTGTGCACCATTCATGCGGGCTTCATGAAAATAGAATTCTGTACGGTAAAAACCACCAAAATTGTTGATCACGCCTACCATAAACTCCAGCGGATAATGTGCTTTCAGATACAGGCTTTGGTAGCTTTCCACTGCGTAGCTTGCCGAATGGCCTTTGGCGAATGAGTATCCCGAAAAACTTTCAATCTCGTACCATACCCTGTCGGTCACTTTTTGTGGATACCCGCGTTTTTTGCAATTACTAAAAAATTGGTCTTTTACAAACTGAAACTCTTTTCTCGAGCGATACTTCCCTGACATTCCCCTGCGCAGGATATCCGATTCTGAAAGTGTGAGGCCGGCAAAGTGGTGGGCCACTTTGATCACGTCTTCCTGGTACACCATTACGCCATAAGTTTCGGCCATCAATTCATCCATTTTAGGGTGAATAGATGTGTAACTGCCAGGGTTCAGGTGCCGATGAATGTATTCGCGCATCATCCCCGAACGGGCTACACCCGGGCGGATGATGGAACTTGCTGCTACCAGTGTAATGTAATTGTCGCACCGGAGTTTGCCCAAAAGCATGCGAGTGGCCGGGGATTCTACATAAAAACATCCCATGGTTTTGCCCCTGCGGATAAGGCCACTGATTTTAGGATCCTTTTTGAATGCTGCAAAATCGGTAATATCAATTTTTTTACCCTTGTTTTTTTTAACCATGGCCATTGTGTCCTTGATATGTCCCAGGCCTCGCTGGCTGAGAATGTCCAGCTTGTAAATGCCTATATCCTCGGCGTTATGCATTTCAAAATGTACTACCGGAAAGCCTTTGGGTGGCAGGTCGGTGGCTGTGTAGGCGTAAATGGGCTTTTCAGTGATCAGCACACCGCCGGCATGAATGGAAAGATGGGAGGGAATGCTGTACATCTTTTCGGCGTAACGGAAGATGAGGTGTGTGATATGATCACGGTTGCGATGTTGGTGAGGGCGTGCCACAATGGCATCGATTTCAGGTTTGGGCAGGCCAAATACTTTGCCCAGCTCACGGATCAGTGACCGGTCCTTGAATGTGGAGTGGGTCGCCAGCAGGGCCGTGTGGTGGGGGGTATGTTTTTCGAAAATATAGGATGTTACCTCATCGCGGTCTTTCCAGGAAAAATCAATGTCGAAATCGGGAGGGGAGGTGCGCTCGGGGTTGAGAAACCGCTCAAAATACAGGTTGAGCTCAATGGGGTCCACATCGGTAATGCGCAGACAATATGCGGCAACACTGTTGGCCCCGCTGCCCCGGCCTACGTGCGCGAAGTTTTTGTGTTCGGCAAATTGAATGATATCATGGGCTACCAGAAAGTAGGATTCAAAATTACGCGCTGAGATAATGTCAAGCTCTTTAAACAGCCGTGCCCGGGCATTGTGGTCGTGTCGGTCGTATCGCTTATCAAACCCCTCCATCGCCAGGCTCATCAGCATTTCACGGTCGTTGCTTTTGCAGTCTGTAAAGTTGGCTTTGTTTTTATCGGTACCCAGCTCAAATCGGATGGAACAGTTATCCAGAAGTTTGGTGCTGTTGGCAAGCAATTCGGGAAACCCGGCATGCAGGGACTCTAGCTCCCCGGCAGGCATCATTACTTCATCCGGGGAGCACTGATCTTGCAGATCAAGTTTACTGAGCAGGGTGTTTTTGTCGATTGCCCGCAGCAGACGATGTATGTTGAACCCGGATTTATTAACAAATGTAACGGGCAGGAGGGCCACCAGTTTGTGCATATGATGGGTGAGTTGCGAGGTCGCCAGCCGTGTAAGTTCGGGGGGTCGGATACCGATAAATTCGTTTTCGCGCAATGCGAGAGGATCTATACCGGTTGCAAACGGGTATATTACATAAACGTGCTCAAAAGTAGGGGCCTTGCTGAGCAGTGTGTCGCCGGAAGTGTTGTGGTACGACAGGTAGCGGTTGAGCTCTTCAAATCCTTCGTTGTTTTCCGCCAGGCCAATGTATAGCAACCGGCCATTCGTACGAAACTCTATACCCAGGGCAATTTCCAGGTCATATTCTTTGCGGTTTTGCTCACATGTCCGCAGCATTTCGATGTAACCCGAGGTATTGTTGATGTCGGTGATAACAAGTTTATGAATGCCACAACGCTTTGCTTCTTCGAAGAGGGCCTCGATGGAAAGGGTCCCGTATTTGAAGGAGAACCAGGTATGGCAATTGAGATACATTGGTCATATTTTATGTTCAACAGTTATACAAAAATACTAAATAAATTAGTAAATACTAAAATAATTAGTATAAACATTTAGTTTGAAGAATAATGCCTTCAAGGTGTACCTGTGGCTTGTAAAATAACAACAGGAAGGGATACTGTAGAAGCGAAAAAAATCAGTGTCGTTTTTAGATAGAAACAAGTTTTTTCAAACAGTTTTTTCTATTTTGGTTGAATCAAATTCAAAATAGAAATGAAAAAATTTACAGTCATATTTTCGCTTTTATTTTTGGCGGGCCTGGTTTCAATGGCCCAGGAAAATAAAAACCAGACGAAAGAGGAAAAGAGAGAAGAACAATACAATCAGATTAAGGACCTGATACAATCTGTGTCCTACGAATTTCAGGGTCGGTTTGCTTACCCACTAAAAGGAACTCAGGTTGACCTATTGAGTAATCCTAATTTTTTGAAGATTAGTGGAGAAAATGCTTCAGCGAGTATGCCTTATTTTGGCAGGGCCTTTAGCGGAGGCTATTCCACCAGCGATGGAGGCATAAACTTTGATGGCTCTATGGAAAATTATGAGGTGAAAGAAAACAATAGAAAATGGCGTCTTACCATTAAGTTCAAGGTTAAAGGAAAGGGTGATACTTATAAATGTACATTGACAGTTTCCAGTATGGAAAATGCTTCATTGTCCATTACCAGCAATAAAAGGCAATCAATTAGTTATACGGGAGCTGTATCTGAATTACCGGAAGAAAATTGATTTTCCGATTTATGATAATTCTTAACCCGGAATTGTTCATGACTTTGTCATAACTAATGACGATAATAATTGAAATCACTTGATTGTCAATTATTTATGCCAGGCTTAACCCCTACAAATCTAAAATTAAGGCTACCCATTTTTGGGTATTGTTTTTTTTCATAATCAGCTTACCATCCAACTAGCTGATTATCTTAATTTTATATTTAGTCGGCTCATGACGATTCTGTCAGAGTCCGATATTTATCGTCGGACCCTGTGGGCGGAAAATTCACGTGAATTTTCCGGGTTAAATCACCCACCACAGGTTTACAGGAAGTTTGACTTGATATTACCCCCTCAGTTATTTCATATGAAAACTCTGAGGATCTGTCGATATTCTGGTAAACTATGAAAATCACCATAGTCAGGCTGGCATCATGACACTGATGGTGTTATGAAATTTCAAAAAATCATCTTACATTACTTGTTTAAACCACCTTAACTTATGGCACATGAAAATCAAATTGAATCTAAATTAAAACCGGTTTCACCAGTATTTTTTATTGTATCCTGGGTCGCGTTATCAATTTCAATCACCACTCTCTACGGATATATTTATCAAGCATCTGCGTTTAATAGCGGGAATATTGGAGCAGGAATTGGTATGCTCTTTTTTGAGCTTGTACTGGCCTTGATAGTTGTTGGATTGATTGTTTTGTTTATTTATGACCGGGTTCAAAAAGAAACTCCCATTCAGAGATTATATCCTGTTGTGATATGGGGTCGTAAATTTCTTGTAAAAATGGGTCCCCTGCTTCGGCAATACCTATTTTTGAATGACCAGGAAGAAACGCCCTACAACCGGATCACCCGTAACTGGGTTTCAGAAACGGCACGGGGAACACGAAATACAATCGGGTTTGGAAGCCAACTGGATATGGACAAGGTAGGAACCACCCTTATCATGCCGGCAACATTTACGAATGTGAAATCAAAAACGGGAGAAGAAACAGGGAGGGCATACCAAAAAGTAATTGGTGCACATACTGGTGTAACCCCTGTTACCATGAACCATTTTGTAAATATCAGCGCCATGTCGTATGGGGCGCTTTCATACCGGGCGCATGCTGCCTTAAATAAAGGGGCAAAACTTGCCGGCATCATGCACAATACCGGGGAGGGATCCCTGGCTCCATGTCATGAATATGGGGGCGGTGACCTGATCTTCCAAATAGGTACTGCAAAATATGGCATTCGTGATGATGATGGATACATGGATGATAGCCTGCTTGCGAAAATGGCAGAACATCCACAGGTAAAAATGTTTGAGATCAAGCTGGCACAGGGTGCAAAGCCCGGAAAAGGAGGAATGCTTCTGAAAGAAAAAATTACCGAAGAAATAGCAGGAATCCGTAAAATTCCGATAGGGGAAGATGCTTATTCCCCAGCCAGGCACAACGAATTTTCTGACGTAAACGGTCTGTTTGATTTTATTGATCATGTGCGTGTGATTGTCAAAAAACCGGTCGGCATAAAAATGGTGATTGGTCACACAGTGGAAATTGAAGACATTGCACAAAAGATGAAAGAAGAACCCGGCCGTGGCCCGGATTATATCGTAATTGATGGCGGGGATGGTGGCACCGGTGCCGCACCTTATGTCCTGAGTTCGTATGCGGGTCTGCCGATGAAGCAGGCGCTGGCTGTTGCTGACTGGGCGTTGAAAAGTCACGGGGTGCGTGATAAGGTCATTCTGATAGCAAGTGGAAAAATTGCCACACCCATTGAAATTGCAGTTGCGATGGCGTTGGGTGCTGATGCGGTAAACATTGCCCGGGGATTCATGCTTGCTTTGGGATGCATCCAGGCGTTGGAATGTCACACCAACAATTGTCCTACGGGCATTGCCACACAGAACAAGCGATTGGGGAAAGCGCTTGATATTGAAGCCGCAGCTCTGCGGGTGGCAACTTATGCGGATGTCCTCTATAAAGAAACACAAATGTTAGCGGAGTCCTGTGGCTATGATAGCCACAGTGAGATTACATCAGATGACATAATGATCGTAACTTCGCCCGGGCATCTTGATTACTTGTCGGAGTTGCACAGCATTTCGGCCTATGAAGCCAGCCTGGAAAGAAAGCAGGCACGGGATCTTGGGATTACGGTAGGTGAGATGAAGATGAGGGGTTAGTCCCGATAGCTATCTGGACGACACCGGAATTCAGATCATGATTATCTTCAAAGGGGCACCACAAATTAGATTGGATTAACATACTATTGAAATTTAATTTTACTAAATTTAAGTAGGGAAAAGTTTTGTCAAACATGAAAAATTTAATATCAACATTGATTCTGGGTTGTTTCCTATGCTTTACATACGCTTCCCAGGCGCAAATCCTTAAAAAGGCAAAAGGAAGTCTGAAAAAGGAAGGCAATAGCCTGCTAAAAAGTTTTGGAAAAAAAGAGGCTCCGGTTCAGGAAACGAAAGCGAAAGAGAAACCAGTTGAATCGGGTGGAAAAAAACTAAAACCACCTGATGTGAAAAAGAATATAGATGACGCTGCCAATGCGTATGACAGCAAAGACTACGGTCAATCAAGGTTTGCCATCGAACAGGCTATGATGGGGATCGAAATCGAGATTGGCGACCAAATACTTGCATTGATGCCTGAAGAAATTGACGGAATTCCATATGAAGAACAGGAAGATGAGGTAACGAGCTCAG
Source organism: uncultured Roseivirgaceae bacterium (assembly GCA_964581095.1). Classification (GTDB taxonomy): domain Bacteria; phylum Bacteroidota; class Bacteroidia; order Cytophagales; family Cyclobacteriaceae; genus SZUA-230. Next base: position 13,074 of record CAZONK010000018.1, on the reverse strand, counting down.
GGATGGGTTTTGTTGGTTTTTTGGCAGGCCGGAAATATTATGGTGCTGATCGGTATGTTGAAGCCTCTGTTTTAGGAAATTCCGCTTATGTAGGAAATGCACAAATGATTGTTAGCAATCCATCCATGGCTTCGCTGGATGAAAATGAAAAAATAGTTGTTGTGCAGGGAAATAAAGCTCTATTACAGTACGATGAGTATTCGGGTTTTAAATTGACTGTTCCTTTGGGACAGTCTTCTGCATTTTCTTTAAACTGTACCAATTTTGAGTCAGAAGATGCAGTAATGGAAGCATCAGATTTGTTTGACCTGGCTGAATTTAAAGAATTACTTGGCGAAAAATAAAGACATGAAAAACGTAACTCTTATATCAATATTTTCTTTTCTGGTCATTTTTAATGTTTTAGGTCAGGAAACAGATGTGAAATCCTCGTTGGCTTCAGCAAAATCAGATTACTCAGATGGTAATTTAAGTGATGCCCGTTTTACCCTGCAGCAAACACTCAATGAACTCAACAATGTCATTGGGGAAGAAATTCGTGCGATGTTGCCTGATAAAATGGATGACTTGCCTGTTTATAACCTGGAGGAGGAAACGATTGGAAATGCGGGTAGTGCAGGTATTTTTATAAATCGGACGTACAAAACCGATAGCACTAAAATAGTTGAAGTAACCATCACTGACCACTCGCCTATGATTGCAATGGTCAATACTTTCTTGTCGAATCCTTTACTTACAGGTCTGATGGCGGCTGAAACGGGTCAGAAAGTAGTAAAGGTCCATGGATATAAAGGGATGCTTGAAAAGGCAGAGCGGGATGATGGAGTAGAATCTTACAACATCAACATTCCTTTCGGAGACTCTTTAATGACATTTGAAACCGAGGGCGTCAAGTCTGAATCGGTGGCACTGGCGATGGCAGAAACCGTACCGTTGGACAAAATTGCTAAACTTGTGAAGTAAACGGGAATATGTAAGTCATGCCATGACTACCAGTCGTGCCGATAACTATCGGTATTACGCTGCAACAGACCTCTTTTAATCCGAACCCAATTCCATTGTAGTCATCCTCCCGAAGTTTCGGGACGAAAGTCAGGATCAGTTGTTTGGTCCAGTGAATTTTTAATGATAATAAAATTGTAAAATTGTAATTACTTCTGTTTAGGACTTCATTAATACTGTCATTACCTGACTTGCCTGCCGAAGTGCATGCGAAGGTGGGTTCAGATAATCCCTGTGCTATTCGATATGCCTTCATGTCGTGATATGTCGAATAAATCCTTATATCGGTCAATATAAAAATCCAAACAACCAGAGAGGTATTCTTTTATTGATACCGACTTCGATATCATCAGCTACAATGTAAGCATTTGATTGATTTCTTATTTGATCAATTGTTTTGGATTTGCCTCCTACTTCAAGAAGTAAGTCCTCCTCTTCAATAAAAAAATCACCTTTTTCAGGAAGGGTAACAGAATGATTTATATTTCTCAACTGGCCAAGTAAAAAAGTTTCCCGGAGGGTTCCATGATCCGGTCTTTCTTTTAGGGCATAACTAAAGTTTGTATTTTCTAAATATATTTTATCTGGTTTTTGTAAGGCTGCCACACCTTTACTTTTTCTCTGGATAAGATTGATGATCCTCCCTTTATTCAGGTGTTGGATAAAATTGTTTACCGTATCCCTTCCCATATTCATTTTTCTTGCCAGTGACGAGATGTTTGGTTCAAATGGGGAAGATTCAGCAATGGTTCCAAGCAATTTTTTAATTTTTACCTGGCTTGATGTTGAATATCCTTCAATAAAACTCAAATCAAATTCCAAAACATTGTTGATTATTGCCTGGACCTTAGGTAAATAAGTTTCCGTTGATTCAACAGTACTAAACGGGAGATAACCCTGTTGTAGATAGTCTTTGAACAACGGAACAGGTTTTATAGTTGAGGATATTTTTTGTGCCAATTCGTGATGGTTCTTCAAAATAGTTTGAATATCAATTTCAGGAAAATCAAGAAAATTTTCGAGTTTCAAATATTCCCGAAAGGACATACCGGGAAGTTCATATGTATTTACCCTACGACTCAAATCTGATTCTCCCCGATAGATTTCCAGGGCAGATGAGGCAGTGAATACAACATTCAAATCAGGGTATCCGTCATAAATGAGTTTTAACTCCCTCGACCAGTTTGGATACTTATGGATTTCGTCCAGTAGTAAATGTCTTCCTCCCATGGTATAAAAATTATCTGCAAGATCAAAAAGTGTATTTGTATAAAACCATGGGTGATCGAGTGTGGCATACAATGCTTCTTTTCTTGAATGGAGTTGATACTTCAAGAATTGAAGTAGCATGGTGGTTTTTCCTACTCCTCTTATTCCTTTGATTGCAATCATTCGTTGATCCCAGGGTAAACTGTTAAATAATGATCGATAAAACGTATCATTAACTTGATTTAGTAAATTGACTTGGTAAGAATACAATATATCCATAATAATGACTTATTAATAAGTCAAAAATAGCGATATATTGACTTGGATACAAGTCATTTAAGATAAATGAATTACTTGCCGTAGAATCTGAAGGAATCAAATCGGAGCCTGACCTCCTGGGCGATGGCTTAAATTGTGCTATTGGATAAGATTGCTGAACTTGTGAAGTAAACCGGAATCAATATAAAACCCCCAAAAGCCATAGCGGAACTTTTCCTGCAACTGGAAATTCCAAATTGTCTAATACCAGAATAACTGATTCACTGTATTTATTTGCAGATTTATTTTTTCCACCTATTTCCAGCAATACTTTACCGTCAATTAGGAAGTCCCCTTCCTTTGGTTGACTGATTTGATGAGCTACCGAAAGTTGACTTATTGCAAAGTGCTCCCTTACTGTACCGATGTTTGGAGGTTGATCCGCCAGGGCATACAGCAAATTGGTATTGTTCAGAAATATTTTTTCAGGCTTTTGCAGAGCCGATATGCTGTAGTTTTTTGGGTAAAGCAATTGTATCAAATTCGCCTGCATTAAAAACTGAAAATAATTATTAAGTGTATTTCGATGTATACCGGTTTTTTGAGCCAGTTTGGATAGGTTTGGTTTAAAAGGAGCTTGTACAGCAATGATACCAAGCAATCTTAACATCTTTTTTGCATTTGTTATGTCAAAGTCACGAAGTTCCAGCATATCATATTCAACTACAGTGCGTATTAGTTGTCGTAGTAATTGCGGGTATTGTTCTTTTGATTGCCTGTAAAATGGATAGTAACCAAATCTTAGATAGGCATTAAAATGCTCCAGGGGCTTAAAGTCACCCGGTAACACTTTCATTATTGTTGATCTTGTAATATCATTAAGTGAAATTGGTTCAATTTGTATTTTGTATTCCAGGTCCAGAAACTCCCTGTATGACAAACCTGGTAGCGTAAACATGAGGGCCCTGCGGCTGAGATCGCCTTCTTCTTTGGAAATGTCTATGATCGAAGAGCCGGTAAAAACCACGTTCAGATTTGGATAGCGATCATAGATCAATTTAATTTCGCGTGCCCACTGAGGATATTTATGCACTTCATCAAGGTAAAGACGCTGGAGACCGGTTTTTTGCAATTCCTCTATTGTATCAAGTAAGGTATTTTGTGTAAAAAACAAGTCATCAAGAGACAAATACACCCCATAAGGAGCTTTTTTTTGTTCTATTGAGGCATGTTGCAGCAGCAGCGTGGTTTTTCCCATTCCACGACTACCTTTTATCCCTATAAGGCGGGCGGACCAATCAATTCTATGGTACAGAAAGCGGACGAAATCTACAGTCGTTTGTCCAATTTGCCTGTCTGAAAGTGCAAGTAATTCTAATAAATGCATAATGGAATATGCAATATAGAATATTTAATGCACAATAGAAAGTGCATTATTATTTATTTTGCGTGAGTTCTTTGTAATATCTGCCGAATTCTGAGCTTGCCGAAGGAGGCTCTCTGGTATTTTAGCGTGAATTCTTATGTAGAAACTCATGTTATTTTGATATTACGGTGCTCTAATCCCCTGGAGACATAATTATCAAGATAAAATAAAATCCGTGAAATTATCAGGTGTAATAATTGTGGCCTTAGCGTCAGGATAAGCATTTGTAAATGCCCTGGTTATTCTTCCTGATTTTCTAACATTCCACTTAAACTCAAAAGCATGGATCAGCCCGTCTTTTTCTTCAATATAATCTACCTCTTGCTGGGCTGATGTACGCCAAAAATAGCGATTTGACCAAACACTATTATTGGCGTTGTATTTCATTCTTTCAGAAATCATAAAATTCTCCCAGAGAGCACCTATGTCCTGACGCAAGCCAACTTGCTGAAAATTAGCTATTAATGAATTCCTGATACCGTTATCATAAAAATATATCTTTTTAGTTTTTTTTAATTCTGTCCTTAAGTTTCTACTGAAAGTACTTAATCTAAAAATAATGAATGATTGCTCCAGCATTTGAATATATCCCTCTACAGTTTCATTATCCAAGCCAACAAGATTTCCAAGCTCATTATAAGAAACCTGGTTGCCAACCTGAAAAGACAATGCTTGCAGCAGTTTTATGATTTTATCACTTTTTTTAATTTTATTCCAACTGAGTAAATCCTTATATAAAAAACTTTCAGACAGTAGCTTTAATACTTCTTTTTCATCCCCCTTGGAGGTAACAACATCGGGATAATAGCCATACACCAATCTATGGTTTAAGAGTCTTGATTCCTCTAGCAGTCCATGATGGCTCACCATTTCTTCAAAAGAGAGCGGGTATAAATTATACTCCCATTTCCTTCCGGTAAGTGGTTCGTTAACCTCATTGGCTAACTCCAGTGCTGATGAGCCAGTAACGATCAGCTGAATATCTTTAATTTGATCTGTGATAAGTTTTAACTTGATTCCTATATCCCTTATTCGTTGTGCCTCATCAATAACAATAATTTTTGCCTTAGCAAATTCTGTTGCTAGTAAGGTGGATGATGGATTAGCAAACATTGTTTGAACATCTGGCTCATCTGCATTCAGCCATAATACATTTTCCAGTCTATTGGTCAATTTTTGCAATAAGGTAGTTTTTCCAACTTGGCGTGATCCTAATATTATAATGGCCTTACCAGTAAAAAGACGTTTTTTAATAGTTTTAGCTAATAATCTTGATATCATACAGCAATATTAATACATATATTGCGATTACAAAAGTATTAATATTATTAATTATGCGATTTAATTCGTATAATATCTAAATATATTGCGGTTTTAAAAATGAATCTATTTGATTGGCGTATCCCGGGGTTAGTGGTAGACTAATATCAGGTTCATAACAGGAGATCAATCCGGAAACTGCTAAAATCAATATGGTTACTGTTAACGATAGTTTCATAATATCAGGGTTGTACCTTATCCCTCATCCCATTTGGGTGTTCTTATTAACTGAATTGTTACCTCATGTGAACCTCCACAATCCTTTCCATTATAATCGATTTCTATTACTATTTCATCCGATATGGTACCAACTCCAGTAAAGGTTGCAGGTTCACAAGGATCCCCAATTTCACACGAGAAACAGGGATCTCCTGCTTGGTCGGGATACCAGCATATTGTGTTCATTTCGTATGTAAATGTGACATCCTGCCCTGATATTTCAAGAAACAGGTCACCCTGATCCAAAATTTTGAGATTGCATCCTATTTCGCCTTCAATACATCCGATATCACCCGAATAAACATTTCCATCCAAAACAAGTGATGTTTCAAGCCGTCTGGATTGATCCACACTGCAACCCAGGTCTGTCTAGATCTTATCCTGCATCAGTACTACATAGTATCCACTGTATATAGGTAGGTTCTGTAGCTTAAAAGGTACAGAAGATTCCGACAGCTGAATGTCGTCTTTACCAATCACACGTACGGCAGCCACATAGTCTTTTTCTGCCATAATTATCTCTCCATTAATATCGAGAAGCAAATCGGATAATCGTCTCGCAGAATGTATTACTGTAAACGATTCGGGGAAGATGGTTTGAAAACTCTCGCTTTGGATTACCTCCGCAATTTCCTTGACAAAAAAACTACTTGATATTTCTGGAACGATCATTATACGGTATTCAATAACGTTTTGGTTATTTTTCACTTCGAAATCCACTCGTATATCTCCCCCATTTCCATCGTTTCCCAAGTCGAAGGCATTTACATTCAAAACCAGGCTGGGGGTAAGTGGTAGAAGTTCATCATTGTTGCAGGCAAACAATCCTGCAATTCCTAAAATTAAAAGTATAAATGTTGGTTTCATTACATATTATTTAAAAAATTTACCCCTGTCTTACAAAGATTTTCTGCCCTGTACAAATTCTCAAGCAATCTTCTGTGTTGATTTCGATTTCTAAAATCAGTTCATCAATAATACTTCCAATAGCTCCTTGTTCTATAAGAGGGCATGTATCTCCAAAAGGACAGATTTCACCATTTAACATTTCACCACCAGTACAACCGGTACTTGCATTTTCACGCGAATAGTCTGAAACTAGTGACCCTTCCACGGATAAAGATATGCGACCAATATTTTGGACTCCCTTTGAACCTCCATCAAATTTGTAGATTCCTGAATATTCGCTCCCATCAGATGAAGTAAGGTCAATAAAGAATCTACCAGTAGGTTCAATATCTAATTCGGATGTACCATCGTACCACTGGCAACTTGTTACTTCGCCAATCCAATATCGTCCACTATATATTCCCCAATCTTTCAGGATGAATGGCAGGGATAGCTCAGATAATTGTTGGTCGTCTTCGCCAATTACATATACTGCAGCCACATATTCAATCCCGTTTTGAATTTGTCCGCCATTTACATTCAATAATCCAGCAGGTAATCTTACAATTGAATATTGATTCTGAAAACTTTCGGGAGGCACCTCCAAATAATTCGTTGGTGGGACAGAAGCTGCTATTTCCTCGATGAATGAAGTACCTACTGATAAAGGAACAATCATAATCCTGTACTCCACCACGTTGAGGTTATTTTCAACCTTGAAATCCAGCCGTATGTCGGAACTATTGCCGTTGTTATCCAGATCGTAGGTGTGGATTTCTGATACCAGCTCAGGTGTCAGTGGCAAACCAACTTCATCTTTATTGCAGGAGAGTAATCCGGCAAGGACTACTATTAATATTGTCAATAACAGTTTCATTGTAAGTTTTAGTGAATTAAGGGTGTTTATGTACGTTCATGGTCCTTTTTTATTCATATAGAAGTCCCGATCGGTTGGTTTTGATCAATGTAGGCCGTGCCAAGGTGTTTTCAATCCAGGATGTTCCAAAAAGCAGGTAGCCATTATCCACTTCCAGCACTTTGCTTGTTTCGTCAGCACTTTCTCCACCAAGTACGCGTTCTTCATCCCACTCTAACCTCCCATCAGGGTCCGTCTTGAGGAGTAGAAAATCATTGTTGTTAAAATTTCGTATGCTTCCCCCAATCACAAAACCTCCGTCGAAGGTGTTGGCGATACTGCTTCCAACACTTTTGTCAATTTCAACATCACTATTTGTAATTTGCGCGTTTGCATCTAAAAGAGTGATATGAAGTTTTTGTGATCCAGTGAAGAATACACTGGCACCGGTGAAAGCAAACCCGGATGAAGTTGCAATCATTTCTGAGGCAAAAAGGTCTCCAAGTTGTGTAATCGCACTCAAACTGGATTCCTGTCCTGTGTTCATATTTATTGAAACGATGCGTACAAATGCACTGATCTCACTTAAGTCATCATGTACATTATATGCTACAATGGCAGCACCATCGTCCATGATCAGTGAATGGGCAATTTGCACATCCGCATCAGGATCGTCTTTCCCGAGTTCATACAGCCACGATACTTTTTGACCGTCCACCTTAAAAATGAAGGGTTTTGTTCGTCCATTTATGTCGCCGGATTCACCAACTACAATTAGGTTGCCATCCGTAGGATCAAAAGTCATCTGAACCGCAAAGAAGTCACTGGTATTTCGGGTGGCTCCCAGCGCACCAAGGTCAGGACGGTACGAGGCAGTTACCCCGCTTCTATCTACATACCGGATTGATATGTCATTGGCTCCTATGCCCGGGTAATCACCAAGTAATACATATTCTTCCCCGCTTCCAATTGCAACACATCTTTTACTAAGAATAATTCGATCCCGCTCTCCCATATGACATCACCCGTGATAGAAGTTTTTATAATAAATGAATCGTCATTGGGGCCAGTAGCCACCAGCACGAATCCATCATTTCCCTTGATGATATCCACGGCGTTGCCTTCGGAGTAGTATTTGACAAACTCCTTCTTTAGTTCAATCTCCCCCAGGGAGCTATTGCAGGATTGAATAGCCAGAACTAAGAAAATCGCAAGGTTTATATATAGCTTCTTCATATCAGTATTTGAAATAAAATCGTTCAAACCCAATGGCAAGGGTGATGTAATTCAATTTGAAATCGTTGTCGAAATAATAACTGTTGAAAATCAACTCCTGGTGACGCAGCAATTGGTGAGTATTTACCTGTGTAGTGATCCCTTTATAGTATTGGAGTTTGAACATCAGGTTTCCACTATGCACCTTCTTCAAACCACCTACGCTAAGGAATATCCCAAAACTATTCTTTCGGTTATCAGAAAAATTCAGACCGGGTGTGTTTAAGGGAACCTTATCTCGTTTTAAATAATCTGTGCTCACACTCACATTGCTGGAAAGAATATAATTGTAGGCACCACCCAGTTCGAACATAGGTTTGAATCCCAAAAATCTTTTTTTCAATGAATAACTGGCCCCTAACTCAAATTTCAAAAGATGATCTGTTTCTTCTGCTTCTGTAAGTATTGAATTAAAAACTTCGCTTCGGTTTACACTGGTCCGTATAAACCTCGTCTGGCTGTACGAAATCCCAACTATTGGATCAACACCTGGATTCGTGTAGTACTTCCACTGTAGGTTGGCATCAAACCCCGGTTGCGTTTTTTGATCGGTGCTGGTTATGATCAGAGGATTCCCTTCGTAGTTGCTGCCTGTAATTGTTTTTGGGAGTGCAAAATTGATTCCAAGCAGGAATGATACACTTTGCTGCACCTTGGGTTTTACTTTTTCGAAAATCGTTTGTACGCCTATCTTCTCATTCGGATCCAGTTGGTATTCAGGATCCAGCCGGAATATTTTCCTGGCTTGTTTTTCCGCACTGGACACATCCCTTTCATAGTAGTAGGTTTTGCACAACAGCAGCAGTACATCAATCTTTTCTTGCTCGGAGAGTTTATTTTGTGGGCATGAGGTCAGCAATGAAACTACCTGGTCAAATTTCCCTGTATCAAATGCATCCTGTGCTGCCTGGTAGTTAACGGTACAGGAAACAGGTTCTTTTACCACTGGGGTTAGTTGTTGTTGTGCGCATACATGTGCACTAAGAAATAAAAGCGATATGCCAACGGCTATTTTCATGTTTCTCCGACTTATTTATTTTTATTTGTAATTGGACATGTTTCACTATAAGCGAACTCTTCACCAACAATTTGTGACCATTCCTCTTTGGTCATGTTCCTGTCAACAAATGCACATAATTGGGTATAATAATCTTCAGGATTGATGCTGATAACCCGAATGTTTCCATTCGACTCACCTGTAATGATTTTCTTACCATCATTAGAAAAAATGATTGCAATCACCCAGGAATCAAAATCATCAATCACGGTAGGCAGTTTCGTAATATTGTTCAGATTCCAGATTTTAAGGGTTTTGTCCAAACTGCCTGAGGCCATCAATGTTCCCTCCTGGTTGAATGCAATGTCAGCCACTTTCGATGCGTGACCTGGAAGGGAAGCGATTAATGCGTTGTTCTGGTAATTATAGAGCTGGATACTCCCGTCATTAAATCCAACAGCGAGGGATTTACCGGAGTCATCGAGAGTAATCCGGGAGATATCACTACTGGATTCAATCGTAGGCATGGAGATTGTTTGTAATACCCGATCACCTACTTGCAGTTTATGTAGGTTTCCTGCTTTGTTAAACAAGATATTGTCATCACCGTCTATCTCCAATGCGTTCAGTTTCGACAAAGGTTCTGGTTCGTACAGTAAGTCACCCGTTAATGGTTTCCCTTCTATGTAAGATTTGATGTCCCATTGGTGAATATTCCCTAGTATACTTATACTGAAAAGGGAACCGGTTGCATCGAGGTTGATTTTCCAGAAACCGTCATTCTGGTCGAAAGCCTGGGCCTGGTTGATTACTTTTTCTTGTTCCAGGTCCAGCAGAATGAGCCTTCCTTCCTCAGAACCGGCAATCACATATTTATCAAATATAAGTGCTGAATTGATAGCATCCACGAATTCAGGGAATGCGTTTAAGGCATTTCTGACATTCAGATCTATCACTAAATTATCAGGTGTAGTCATGGAGTGAATGATTACTTTGCCATCACTTCCTACCGAAACCACCTGGTTTTTAAAAAGTCCTAAGCTTTTAACATCTTGAATCTGACCTGTGAAAGAATTTTCTCCATCTCCATTCAAAAATTTTGAGGAATAAAAAAGACCGCCAAATACGGCATTTTCAAGAGGATCGCCATCAAACTGCGTATTAAACTGATATGCCTGTGCAGCCATGAAGGATTTCACCTGTGAATCACGCGATTGAATGGACTTGGCTCCAAGGCTTTGGGCAAGTGACAGCATGCGCAGCCGTTCAGCGTTTTTCCGTTCTTCGTCTGCAATGTTTTTCTGGGTTACCGCTTCCTGTGCATTTGATTCTGCCAGTTGCTGGGCTACAATGGCATTTTGCCGCTGGATGAGCGCTTCCTTCCGCTGCGTTTCCGCCACCGTACGTTGCTGATCAGCAATTACCTGTTGACGTGCAGCAATTGAGGCTTGTAATGATGCTTCTTCCGCATTCGTTTCTGCTTCCCTTTGTGCTATCCTTGCCAATTGAGCACTCTGTTCTGCATTGTCTTTTTGTACCCTGGCCTCTTTGGCATTTTGTACTGCCAGAGATTTCTGCTCTTCGGCCGAGGTGCGTTGTTGCGATGCCGTAATAAATCCATAAATAGATGTAATACACAAGACAATGATGATGGAAATTACTACAATCACTTGTTTCCGGGTACGCTGTTTTTTCCGAACAGATTTCAGGCTGGCATCTACAAACTGTTTGAGGTCGCCATCCAGGTTTAACACTTCCAAATGGGGTTGCACGTACGCCATGTCGCGGTCGTTCAGTACGTATCCCCGTTTTTTGTATTCTACCAGGCCGTAATCCAAAAATTGCCTTATTTCAATCAACTCTTTTTCCCTGGCAGTAATTTTTTCGAAGATCTTTTGTGCCAGGGCATCATGGCGAAGCTCGTATTTGTTCAGATCGGGGAGCTCCTTCAGAATTCGACGTTCCAGAAGTTCCCTTCCCAGTTGCTCTACTTTCTCATGGCTAAGATCTTTTCCCAAAGATTTGCCAAAACTTACGATCTCATCAATTGAAACCTGTCGTTTGGTCCCATCAGCGGTGACAAAGGCTTTCAATATGATCAAATTGGTTTCCTTGTCAGGCAATGAATCGATCTGTTCATCAAGAAAATCAGACAATACATCACTCACCATCCCGATCTTGTCAAGCAACTCTTTGGAAAATACAATGTTGTCGATCTCCCTGGCTTCTTCCCGTGCCATCTTGTAGATCCTGTCCAGGAATACCTGCAGGTAGGTAAGCTCAATGTCGTTTCTGCCAGGACTCAGCTGGTCAAACAGCTGGTCCGGAAACTCTGCATCTACCTTGATCCCGAACACCTTACAGGGGCCTTCGATACACTCTTTTGCCTTTAACCGGGTAATTTTTTCAATGCGCAACTTATTATTGAAGATATCGGGTAGTTCTTCCTCAAACTCTGACATAAAATGCAGATACTCCGCCCGGATAATAAATATAAAGTGTACCTGCAAGTCCCTTTCGGCCAATAATTTGATCCCGGTTATAAATTCTTTCCACTCACTTTTGGACCCCATGAGGTACAATTCCTCAAACTGGTCGAAAATGAAGTATATGGGTTTGAAGTAATCCAGGTATAGCGAGCGTGTGTATCTGAACAGGTTTTTCTGGAAGCTGCCATTCAGGTTGGTGACTTCGGTAAGGGACAGTTTCTTCAATTCATTGATCAGCGAATCGTTAATATTATCACCTCTCCTTACATTCACCGGCAGCCAGTCAGTGTCTTTGAATTTATTCGCCAGCCCGCAGTTGATCAGACTGGACTTACCGGTCCCTGATTCTCCGTACACAAATAGGGTTTTGTCCTGGAAAACCTTATTATAGACCTCATCAATTTCCTGGTCGCGACCAAAGAAAATGTCTTTATCCTCCTTCGAATAGCTGTCTAAGAATTTAAATGGTGACTCCGTTTTCATGTGTTACTTTTTCTTCCCATTATTTGACATTTGAATGATCTCCCGGAAATCTTCCACCAGTTCGTGGTAATTGCTTAGACTTCTGAGATCACTTTCTTCGGTTACTTCGGTACCGGCATACCGTATATTGTTGTTTGCAAATCCCTCACAAATGAATATGTCTTTTTTCAGCGAAAATTTTTCCCTGGAGTCGATCACCTCTCCACGTGTATCAATGATCAATGGAGATAGATTAAGGTAATCACTGGGTCGTTTGAGGCTTTTCATCAGCAACACGGCATTGCTATCTGAAAAGGAATCAAAAATTTCCTGTTTCGACCGGAAGTCTGAATCTGAACTGTTCAGGATATCCATCCAATGCTGGAAAAGGGGATCTTTGTGCCGCGCTTTCAGTACCTTTATTTCTTTGATGGTGACCAGCTTGTATTTTGTGATGAATGCTGTTTTGCTTAGGATGATTGTCAGTTTATCCTGGTAATCAATGCATTGATTAGAGACATCTTCTTCAGTTTTATCCAATTGATATTCCCCCAAAGCATTTTTCTTCGGGATTGTGAAATCAAGCGTCTTATAAAATTCCTCGTCCAGGTGATCTTTCATTTCGGGGATAAATCGTTCGACGCCGGCCTGGTCCAGGGTTTTTCCAATTTCC
>CAZONK010000017.1:0-27734 GCA_964581095.1 uncultured Roseivirgaceae bacterium | reverse complement strand
ATGTAGTTTTTTGCAATCATGTGATGGAGCATGTTGATAACGACCTGATCGCAATGAAAGAAATATACCGCGTACTGAACATCGGTGGCTGGGCCATTATACAGGTACCGTTTTTTTATCCGGTACCGGGCCGCACCTATGAGGATCGTTCGATTACAGATCGCCGTGATCGTGAAAAAGCATTTGGCCAGGATGACCATGTACGGAAATACGGGAAGGACTATGCCGACCGGTTACGGCTTGCAGGGTTTTATGTGGAAGAAAGTAATTATGTAAAAGAAATTGACCAGAAGCTGGTTGCGCGGTATGCCCTGCCTGCAGATGAGATTATTTATATATGCAGGAAAGGTTAATATTAAGCGTGGCTGCTCTCACCAACATATACAGGAACAAGTTCATACAAAACCTGTAAGTAAAATACTGTTAATCTACAGACCGGGTAGCCTGGATATACGCACCCAGTATGCCATAACCATTGGTGATATTGTTATACACCTGAACAGGCTGTGCAAACGGGTCTCCTTCCGTCCAATACTGTAGTTTGGCAGAAAGCCCGTATAAATAATAGGATTCTGATGTATTACCTAAAACCACATGGTATTTGGGTTTGCCTTCGTATTCTTCATTGTAATAATTAAGGTAGGTCAACACCCTTATGTTGTAGATTCTGCCATTAAACAGGAAGTCGTCGAAAAGTATGCGCTGGCCATACGACTGAAACTCCTCCAGCCCCAGGTCCCGCGATTCAAGGTTGATCCGCTCAATCACATACGTAGAATCAAGTAGTTCAGGAGGACTCTGGCTATAATCAAAATCATACCTGTAGTACTCTTTTAAAACGGAAATTTCATAGAAATTTTCAATATCCCCGTCATCTTCTATTTCAATACTAAACCTCAAATAAGTAGCCATATAATCAAAATCATTTAGCTCCACCGTATCCACTTTCACACTTAAAATGTGGGCCGTATCTGATGGGACTGTTACCCCGGCAGAGATATTTTCAAAGCCATTTTTAGAAACACTTATCCGGTACGTTTTACCCGGTGTTGGCTTATGAATAGCGGAAATATAGTTTCCCCCGGCACTGTCAGGCAAAGTTGTCAAAAGTGTTCCATCTTCATAAATATCTATTATGGCTCCGCCAACCATTTTGAATTCACTTTCATCCAATATATGCTGGCTTTGACTTACATGTACATGCATAAATTCACCCGGTACCAGGGTGCTGTTAATTACAAGTTTTGGTGGCTCGAGAGGAATCTGTATATCTACCACTGTCTCGCAGCCCAGGAGAAATGCAACTAAAGTAAGGGGTATAAACAATGTCGTTTTCATATACTCTTCATTTAAAAATCAAAACGGTAACTAACGTATGGAAGAATGGGAATAAGGCTGTATTGAATAAACTTTTTCTTTTGCGACTCATAATCGTAACCCAGATCCAGGAAAAACGGGTTCTGACGATTATAAAGATTGTAAAAACCAAGGGTAAACCGCCTGATGCCGTTCTTTTTCTCTTTTGTCCACGTAGCGCTGAAGTCCAGCCTGTGATATGCATCCATTCTATACCCATTTCTGCCTTCATAATACTGAATTGTGTTACCGTAATAACCATAGGGTCCGCTATTATTGTTTTCATTATTTTTTAAATACGCTTTTGTAGGTAATGAAATTGCATTGCCTGTCCCATATACCCAGGTCCCAGCCAATTGTATACGATCATTCAATTTATAAACAGAGGTAATGCTTACATCATGTCTCCGGTCATACCTGTATGGGAAACGTTCGCCAAAGTTTATGTTATCAAACTGCCTGTCGGTCCACGACAAGGTGTAGCCTACCCATCCGGTAAGATTGCCGAATTTCTTTTGAACAAATACTTCGGCCCCATAGCTTCTGCCACTTCCAACTTCAACCTTATCCTGCCAGTCTTTATTTACACTGGTAAAACTTGCGCCATCTTTGTATTCAATCAGGTTATCCATTTCTTTATAATACCCTTCTATCGTCAACTCATAGGTTTTGTAAAAAGTTTTGGCAAGGCCAAGTGCATATTGGAAAGAGGTTTGGGGCTTGATGCGGCCGGTGGAAGGGACCCATAAATCCGTAGGCAAGCCAATACCACTATTTGTAAGTAAGTGAATGTACTGGGCCATCTCAGCATAAGAAGCCTTTAACGCAATTCCATTGCCAAACAAATAACGAAGGGACACCCTGGGCTGAATAGAGGTATAAAACTGGTTTTCCACATTAAAGCCGGAAAAGTGCAGGCCCACATTTACTTTAAGGTTATTGGTCACCCTGAAGTCGTCTTCTATATAAGTGGCAAACTCAAAAGCGCCCGTCTCGAATGAACCGGCCACAGTATCCACATCGCTTGATTTATAGGAAAGCACTCCCGGGTTAAATGCGTGTTGGATACCATTAACCCCAAACCGGATATAGTGGTTAGGGTTGGGCAAATAGTCAATATCAATTTTCGCGGCAAAATCGTTAATTCCGGAGGAGTACTTAATGGCATAGTTATCAAAACTGGTGCCCGACAGGTCGGTAATTTTGGTTTCACTATCCTCAAAAACATTAAACTTATACCGGCTATAAGTTAGGGTCAGGTTACTAAATAGTTTCGGGGTAAATAAATGGTTCCAACGAATTGCGGCAATAGCGTTTCCCCAGTTTAGTCCAAGCTCATCCTTAAACTCATATTTTGCGTTACTGTCGTAAAAAAAATCTTTGTATCTGCTGTAAGCTTTGTCCTCGCCAAAAAAACCACTTATAAAAAGCCGGTCTTTGTTGGAAAATTTGTGGTTTATTTTGGTGTTAAGGTCATAGAAGTAATAGCCCGAGGTAGTAGTCCCGTTTGTAGCTGCTTTAATAATTGGTCTTGCTAATATGTCGATATAAGTTCTTCTGGCAGATACTAAAAATGTGGTGTTTTCATTTTTTATGGGACCTTCAAGCGTAATTTTTGATGCAATTAGACCAATCGTTGCTGTTCCTTTAAATTCTTTGCTGTTTCCTTCTTTCATGGATATATCAATAACCGAAGAAAGCCTTCCTCCGTATCTTGCCGGAAATCCGCCTTTGATCAAATCCACATTATTAACGACATCTGCATTGAACACAGAAAAAAAGCCAAACAAATGGGATGAATTATAAATGGGAACACCATCCAGCAGAATAAGGTTTTGGTCCGGTCCCCCGCCCCGCACATACAATCCGCTGCTGCCTTCCGTACCCGATTGGACCCCCGGCAATAACTGTAATACTTTTAACACATCCACTTCTCCCATAAGTGCAGGTACGGCCTGCATTTGTTTTATCGGAACCGTAATCGTACTCATTTGGGTTTGCTGTTGAATTTCTACCTCAGCGGTAATTACAACTTCTTCCAATTCAAAGGAACTGGAAAGCTCTACATTCAGCTCGATATCTTGATCCAGATAAAAGTTTGACTCAACAGGAGCATACCCGACATAAGAAACAACAATGGTGATCGAATCTTCCGGAAGGGTCAGGCTGTAGAAACCATACGTGTTGGTAGAGGTCCCGATTAAATCGGATTTGTTGTACACATTGGCCCCGATAAGGGATTCTCCTGATGATTTATCTTTTATATATCCGCTTACGGTAAATTTCTGGGCACAGGCCAACTGGCTTAACAGAATCGTACAGGTGAGCATTAAACCCCGCAAGCCATTGTTACCCATAGGTTTAGGTTATTGAGTTATTATTTATACGAATCTTATGATCAATTAGTATCTACAATAACGGATTTTTAAAGAAATATATCTGAAAAAAAATAGTTTAATGGTCTGTTTTGGCACACTGTGAACATCTGAAAATTATTAGCTTTCGAAATACGAGATAATACGTTTGTATTTTTTGTGAAGGGCCCATGTATTGTTTATATAAAATGGGCAACTAGGGAAATTGACATTTATTTCCGAAATCACGGTTAGAATAAACCATTATCCTTTTAACATTTTTTTTAACCCCTCAGTAATCAAACCAGCGCCATAAGCAAGCAATTGAATATATGAAGTGAATATACTGAGTAAGCCTATATAAAGATTGGATGTTTTGATCGTTGCTTCAGTAAATACCAGAACACAAAATAAAATATTCAGAATGCCTCCGAGATAGAACAAATCAATACTGATAAATGGTGTAACAAGTAGCCAAATCATTTCTGCCACAAGGAATAGTGCGGGAAACCAATGGATGAGTTTAATTTCACCGGGATAAAACCGGGATACATTAATTCTGGCGCGGCCAAAAAATCGTAATTGTTTAAAAAACTGGCCAAAGGATGTTCTTCTTTTGTGATAAACAAAAGCATCTTCAATCAACCCTACCTTAAAGCCATTTTTGATAATACGGATACTAAGCTCGATATCTTCGCCCATCCGTGTAATTTTATACCCTCCCGTTTGTGCATACACTTCGGCAGAAATACCCATATTAAAACTACGTGGATGAAATGTTCCCGCGTGGCTTTTATTGCCCCGGATACCCCCGGTGGTAAAAATGCTGGTCATTGAGTAACTTATCGCCCTTTGAATTGGTGTAAATGAATCCATAGCCCTATCCGGGCCTCCAAAAGCATCCAATGAATGGATTTCTAAATATTTATCAACGGTTTCAAGGTATTGATCAGGAAGAATGCAATCTGAATCAAAAACGACGAAATAATCACCGGAAGCCTTATTGAAACCATAATTCCTGCTAAACCCCTGCCCTGAGTTCTCCTTATAATGATATTTTACAGGGAGGTCAACGTACCTGGCAACTATTGTATCGCACCTGCGATCGGATCCATCTTCAATAATAAGAATTTCATAGAATGGGAGGGATTGACGGTTCATACTCTGAAGAAGTTCATCTACTTCTTCAGGCCGGTTATAAACGGGTACAATTGCTGAATACCGTATCATGTAAATTTATAAGTTCAGGTCTGTTCAGCAATCAAATACTCCTTTTTATTTACATTTTGAAGGGTAATCAATTCGGCCAGAAATCCCGCGAGGAATAATTGAACGCCAATCAATACGGCAACCAGTGCCAGGAAAAACATTGGTTGTTCTACAATGTCGCGTTCCACGGGAATTTTTGAAATATAAATAGCCTCAATTTTATCCCATATTATTTTGAGTGTAAATACAATACCAAACAAAAAAGAAAGAGACCCCCATGTGCCAAAAAAGTGCATGGGACGTTTTTTGAACCTATACACAAAAGTGATCGAAATTAAATCCAGGAAACCATAAACAAAACGTTCTATACCATATTTCGTTTTTCCAAATTTCCGGGGATGATGTTCTACAACCTTCTCACCAATTTTCCTGAATCCCTGCCATTTTGCAATTACAGGTATGTATCGGTGCATTTCGCCGTACACATGGATGTGCTTTATTACCGGTTTATTATAAGCCTTCAGCCCACAATTAAAATCATGAATCTTTATTCCGGAAATCATGCGGGTTACAAAATTGAAGAATTTTGAAGGCCATCGTTTGCTTATAGGATCATGCCTCTTTTGCTTCCATCCCGAAACAATTTCATAACCCTCATTTTTAATCATTTTGTACAGGCCCGGTATTTCTTCCGGACTGTCCTGAAGATCTGCATCCATTGTAATAACCACATTGCCCGATGCTTTATTAAACCCTGAATCCAGGGCTGCTGACTTCCCATAATTCCGATTGAACCGGATACCGCTTATGCTGGAATTTGATTTAGACAACTTAACAATGGTATCCCATGTACCATCTTCACTTCCATCATCGATATAAATCACTTCATAACGAAAGCCGTGCGATTGCATCACACGGCTTATCCATTCTGAAAGTTCGCTTAAAGATTCTTCTTCATTGTAGGCGGGTACTACAATAGAAATATCGGGATTTTCATCCATAAATTGTAATGTTGTTAAATATCTTCTGCCGGGTTAGCATTTTTTGTGATAGCAGAAACAACCAAAGCGATAATGAATCCGAAAAAGACCATAAATACAAGGGCTAAAGGAAACATTACTTCCGGGACCATAAACGACCCTGATATCTCAAGGGCCTGTTCTATCTGTGCATCTGACAATCCTTGCTCTTGCATTCCTTCTAATTGTTTGTCCTTGATAATCTCAATCAACGAATCATCAATGAATTTCACATATATATAGGAAAATGCCACAGAAATTAATCCGGAGATCAGCGTTACCAGCGTACCAATTCCTAATCCCTGGCTGTAGGACATATAGCCATCACCATTTTCTTTAAATTCCTTGTGGGCCATTACCATACCTCCGATAATAAACAGGTAGGTTGCATAGCCCATATAGTCATTTCCTTCCATACCGGCTATGATTGTAATAACGCTCCACGCAATCAACACGAGGCCCAGATAGAGGCCCCACCTCTTTGATATCTGGCTAACTGTAGCCTTTTCAAGGTCAGTTGGTGCATCTCCTGTGATATCACTTGCTGATTCAAATGTGCTTCCCTGATTCTGATCTTCAGTACTTTCCTGATTCTGGTCTTCGGTACTTTCTTTATTCAGATCATTGGTGCCTTGATTCTCCTGATCACCATTTTCAGGATTTTTGTTTTCTTCATCCATAGTAGTTTTTTTAGGTTTTCCTTAACAATATTGAAATAATTAACGTCAATATAAAACCAATTGGCATACTTTTCAAAAAATAATCAAACGCAAGGTCACTGGCCGTGGTGGACGGTAAATTTTCAATGGCAGAATTAAACTTCTCTAAACCAAGTGATTGTACAATGGCTTCCTTATTATTAACCAGATTTTGAGTTGACAATGAAATATATTCTGATACAAATGAAGGGTCGAAAACACCACTCCAAAGCCATATCAGCAGACTGGTTGCAAAAGCAATCATTACATAACAAACGATACCAATTGACAACCCCTGCCAAAAATGAAGTATCCCATTTGCACTAGCTTTAAATTTCCTGATAGCAAATACAAGGAATAGGGCAAACAAAAATAAGCGCAAGTCGAAAAAAGGTGGGATTAGCATTGGATGACGACCCAGGTAAAACAACCCTACCAAGGTGAAAAACAAAACGAATGCACCAATAATGCCATATCGTCCGGCAACACGCACCATAGGTGAAGGTCCACTTTGTGAATCAGTCACTGATCAACTGTTTTTTGTTATTGAAAACGGCAATTACCCTGCCGGTCAGTTCTTCACCAAACAATGGAGAATTTATAGATTTGGACATATTTGATTTTTCGTCAAATTTCCATACTTCGGATGGAGAAAAAACAGTCAGGTTGGCATGGTTTCCTTCCTCAATCACAGGGATCTCAAGTCCCAGGATTGTCCTGGGCCCGTCCGTTAGTTTTTGTATATATTTTTCCACAGGTATTGAGGGCGTTGCTTTCAAAAGAAATGGCAACACAGTCTGGAGACCTGTGATTCCGAAGTCAGCATGGTCAAATTCCAGTTTTTTGCTTTCTTCATCCTGGGGTCTGTGTGCTGAAACTACGGCATCAATTGTATCATCATTTACTGCCTGTATCAATGCTTTTGTATCCTTTTTACTACGTAACGGAGGATTCACCTTATAATTGGAGTCATAATCTTCTAATTCTGAATCCGTTAGTACAAGCTGATGTGCTGCCACATCGCAAGTAACATTTAACCCATTGTTTTTAGCCTTTCGGATCAAACGGATTGTCCCGGAGGTGGATACGTTTGAAAAGTGGAGTTTTCCACCGGCATACTCCAGTAATTGAAGATCTCGCGAAACCATCACTTCCTCTGAAATCGAAGGCATCCCTTTCATCCCAAGAACTGTGCTTACCTCACCTTCATGCATTGTCCCGAATTTATTCAGATATACATCTTCGGGTCTGTTAATAAGCACACCATCAAATTTTTGAATGTATTGGAGCGTTTTAAGAAGAATATCCGTTTGCCATACAGGTATTGTTCCATCAGAAAATGCAACCGCTCCTGCCTCGTGCAAATCAATCATATCGGTGAGGTCTTCCCCTTTTAAATCATTGGTGATAGCTGCTATCGGGTAAATCCGGGTTATCCGGTTACTGTTTCCGGATGTCAGGTACACCAGATCATTTTTTGTTTGAATAACAGGTTTTGTGTTTGGTAAGAGTGCTATTTCTGTAAAACCCCCGCTTGCTGCAGCCGATACTCCTGATTGGATATCCTCTTTGTACTCATAACCAGGATCGCCAAACAAAGCGTTCATGTCGCACCACCCCGCGCTTACCTTCAGGTCATCTCCCTGAACAATTTTGTCTGCTTTGGGTAATTTGGAACCAATGTATTTAATACTGCCATTTTCAACCAGTATATTTTGTTTTTTTAAATGATTTTTTGACTGCCTGTTTATTATTTCAGCATTCCGGATGAGTATCTTCATTCAAATATTTTGTTCTAAAACAAATGACGCTCCAATTAGTTGATTTTTATAAAAATCGAATTAATAATACTTCGATCAAGAGAAAAATCAATGCTAAAATAATAGCAATTTTCCACAATGGAGTACCTTCATAACGTTTCCTGACTTCCGATGCAAATTCCTTATCATCGGTAGTTCTAAATATCGAGACATTATCCTTTTCGGTAAACATTGATGATAGCTCATCACCGGTTACCTGTTGCAATGCAGATTCTTTGTTATCAAAGTTGAACGCCACTGTTGTCAGGGGTTTATCATCCATAGTGATTGTGTAAAATCCTGGTTCCAAAATATCCCCTGGTAATTCTAAAAGGGCCTTACCACCCTGAAATCGCTGGGTTGGAATAAGTTCCTTTTCTCCACTCACCATTTTAAGAATGGTATTTTGACGAATAGAGTCAACATTGATCTCCATTTTTGGATGATCAACCGTATAGAAAAGTTCTGAAATGTCACGTTCACTGCCAAATGCAATTTTGTACATAACAGGAACAAATATTGCATGATTTTGAACCCCGGAATAGTTGTTGGAAAGTGGCCCTGCAAAAACATACACATTTCCACTCCGCACAAAATGTGATAAAAAGGGAATTCCGTTTTTAAATCGTAACAATGCTGTACGATCTGCACCCCAATTTAATACCCTGGTTGATTGTGGCATGGCAATAACCCCGCTTAAATCTTCAAATACATTTTCATAAAAGGGATTGGCTGTATCAGGCCCGGCAAGGTTTTCAAGGTAAAGGGTATCAACACCTTTTAACTGACGGCCCGGGACCAAAGGGGCATAAGATTCAATATCAGGAATTGGAGGAGGAATGATAACGAGACTTCCACCTCCTGAAACATATGCCATAAGCATAACCGAGAGCGATGCATCTATTTTATCTAACGAATTGATTATCACAAGACCTGAAGACTCAATTCTGCTATAATCAATATTGGTAAACCTGTAGGAATGAAAATCAAACAATTCAGGATTACCATAAACATTTGAGATTACTGTAGAATTTTCAGCAGATCGAATTTCGAGTACTTTAATTTTATTCCCTTTGTCAATTGTAAAATAGAAATCATTATCAAATGTTACCGGGTAATCTTCAATATTGATTCGGCCAGTATTTATTTGTTTCAGATCAAAGCCAAGATCAAAGGAAAATTCATTCTTTGATTGCCCTTCAATATCAATTGTAGCACTGGAGATTTGTACATCATTCAAAAAAACTTTTATCGGCAGGCCCGTTACATCGTTTACCCCAATATTATTAATAACTGCCACAAGAGTTACTTTTTCGCTACCTAATAAAAATGGGTTTTCCAGATATACAGAATCAACATATAAATTAGAAATGGATTCAAAATCCAGGGGAAAAATATTAAGCTGGTGCAAGCTGTCGAGTTGCAATGATTCGATGCTTCCCATCGTTGATCTCTGGAAATCAGATATCCAGAAGATGTCACCACTCCTGCCATCTGTTTCCATACCTGTTTTAATTCTTGACAACACTTCGTTAAATGACCTGTATGAACCCGTTGCATTGATCTCTGTTGACAAGTCTGTTAATTCATTTCCACTTTTAAAAAAATTGGAGTATGATGCAAAATCATTTGTAAATAATTTGAAATGCGTACCTGCAGTAAACAGACCTGGTAATTGATTTACAAAAGCTAATCCGGCATCCAGGGCACTATAATCTACCCCAACCAGGTTGGTCATACTGTACGAATTATCAAGGTACACGTACACATCAGATTGTTTGGCATTCTGTCGCTTTGCAGGTATAAATGGCTGGGCAAAAGCAAGAACCAAAAACGTAACAAACAGCAGTCTGCTAAAAAGTACCAGGTACTGCTTGAGTTTGAGCTTTGAGGTACTCGCCTCCTTTATATCTTTCAGAAACTGTGTACTTGAATAGTACACTTTTTTTGTTTTCCTGAAATTAAAAAGATGAATTATTATCGGTATGGATAATGCAAAGAGGCCGAAAAGAAACTGCGGATACAGAAAACTCATTGGCGGCAAAATTAACAAAACAAGACCTACCTATTCGGAATGCTTGCGAAAAATACACGGAAGGGAGTTGGTACTACTCAATTGACAGTTGGCAGTAGTCGGTGTACTAACTGAAAACTGTAAACTGCAAACTGCAAACTGTAATTACTTGGTCATCTCT
The DNA here is from genome assembly GCA_964581095.1 of uncultured Roseivirgaceae bacterium. Lineage (GTDB taxonomy): Bacteria > Bacteroidota > Bacteroidia > Cytophagales > Cyclobacteriaceae > SZUA-230. The sequence goes on along the minus strand of CAZONK010000017.1, from coordinate 17,104 downwards.
ATGAGTAAATCCTGCTGCGTAATAATATGTACCTGGTTATTCTCGTCCCTGACTAAAAGTGCCTGGTTCTCACTATTGATTACAGATGAAAGCACGTCGAGGGTATTGTCATACGCAACAAAAGGCAAAGGGGCATCCATGATTTCACCAATTTTTTTCGTTTTTGATTCGGGGTCTTCTATCAACCTTTTCAATAAGTTTGATTCTTTAATACTTCCAACAAATTGCTCTCCATCTGTTACCGGTATTTGAGAAATCCCTTTGTCGTGCAGTAATTTGATTGTATCGAATATCATTTCATCAATATGTACAGTTACCAACCCAACATCCCCATTTCGATGTGTTATAATATCTTTTGCTGTTGAAAACACATGCTCTTCTATAAATCCCCGGTCCCTCATCCAATCGTCATTGTAAACTTTATTCAGATACCTTGTTCCGTGGTCAGGAAGGATTATCACCATAATATCATCGGGGTTCAAGTGTTGTTTTGCATATTCGAGGGCTCCATAAACTGCAGATCCACTGGACCATCCAACGAACAATCCTTCTTCTCGTGCCAACTTACGTGTCATGATGGCTCCATCTTTATCAGTAACCTTAATAAAATTATCAATCAGGTTGAAATCAACATTTTTGGGGAGAATATCCTCACCGATTCCTTCAGTCAAATAGGGATACACTTCTTTGTCGTCATACTCACCTGTATGCTTGTATTTTGTAAATACAGAACCATAAGTATCAATTCCAACCGAAATTACATCGCTGTTTTGTTCTTTCAGATATTTGGCAACCCCGCACATTGACCCTCCGGTTCCAACGCCTGCAGCATAGTGGGTTATCTTACCTTCTGTTTGTTCCCATATTTCGGGTCCTGTCGTTTCGTAATGCGCATCAAGGTTTGAAAGGTTGTCGTATTGATTAGGGTAATAGGAATCGGGTGTTTCCTTTACAAGTTTTTTTGCAACTTCATAGTAAGACCGGGGGTCATCGGGTTCTACATTAGTGGGGCAAACAATTACCTCAGCCCCCATAGCCCTCAAAATATCAATTTTCTCCCTGGATTGCTTGTCCGCAAGGGTAAAAATGCACTTATATCCTTTTGCAATGGCACCCAGCGCCAATCCCATGCCGGTATTTCCGGAGGTACCCTCAATGATAGTACCACCTGGTTTCAGGCTTCCATCTTTTTCGGCATCTTCAATCATTTTGATTGCCATCCGGTCTTTCATTGAATTCCCGGGGTTGAAATATTCCACTTTTGCAAGTATGGTGCCCGGTACATCCTTTGAAACGCTATTGAGCTTGACCAATGGTGTATTACCTATTGTTTCAATCAGGGAATTGTAGTACATAATTCAAAAACAAAATTTTCACAAAATTAAGGAGAAGATTTGGCCAGACCTAATACAGCCTGTTATCTGTTTACATTTAGCAAGTCTGCCTGTGGTAAAAAAACGTATTCAGAAAAGGACGACTAATTTAATGAAGGACTACCTGCAAGCAAATACAAAACGGCCATCCTCACAGCAACCCCATTCTCGACCTGCTCAAGTATAATTGAGTGGTCTGAATCAGCAACATCACTTGAGATCTCAACTCCACGGTTAATAGGCCCGGGATGCATGATGGTAATTTCCTTTTTCAATCCATCAAGCAATTTTTTATTTACCCCATAGTATAATGAATATTCGCGTAATGAAGGGAAATATTTAATCTGCTGCCTTTCCAGTTGAATCCGTAATATATTGGCAACATCACACCATTCCAGTGCTTTTTTCACATCCAGTTCTACCTTCACACCCAGGGATGAAATATATTTCGGAATAAGCGTTATCGGGCCGCAAACCATAACCTCGGCACCCAGTTTTTGCAAAGCAAAAATGTTTGAAATAGCTACCCTGCTATGCAAAATATCTCCAATAATGGCTACTTTAATTCCTTCCAGGCTTCCATACTTGTTTGAAATTGAAAATGTATCCAATAAAGCCTGGGTTGGATGTTCGTGGGTGCCATCCCCGGCATTTATAATGTTTGCAGTGATATGTTTGGCGAGAAAATGGGGTGCTCCCGGGCTGGCATGTCGCATAACCACCATATCAACTTTCATAGCAAGAATATTATTGATGGTATCCAGAAGTGTTTCACCCTTTTTAACCGAGCTGGAAGAGGAAGAAAAATTAATTACATCAGCAGAAAGTCGCTTTTCCGCAAGTTCAAATGAAAGTCGCGTCCTGGTGGAATTTTCAAAAAAAACATTTGCAATCGTAACATCACGCAAAGAAGGCACTCTTTTTATTGGTCGGTTAATTACATCTTTGAAATTTGCGGCTGTATCGAAGATTAACTCAATATCTTCACGAGTGAGATCTTTTATTCCTAGCAGATTATTTACACTCAACTGGCTCATGAATGACTATTAATTAATTAAATAAACACAATTACCTTTAGTTCCCTGATTTCCCCACTCCACGCTTACTTTTTGAGATGCAATGGTATTCACATTTTTCCCAACATAATCTGGCTCAATGGGCAAATCCCTGCTATATTTTCTATTGATCAGTATCAGCAGCTCTACTTTTGCCGGTCTGCCAAATGCCAACATTGCATCCATTGCTGCCCTTACCGACCTGCCCGTAAACAGCACATCATCAATCAGAACAACATTTTTATCTTCTATAATGAAATCGATTTTTGTTTCATTTGCCTGTTTGGGGATATCACGCCTTCGAAAATCATCCCGATGAAAAGTTGTATCCAGATAACCTAGCGGTAACAGGTTGCCTGTCAAATCATTAATCCTGCTTTTTACAAGGTTGGCAAGAAAAATACCACGAGGCTGTAAACCTAATATTACAGTAGTATTAAAATTCTGGTGATTTTCAATGAGTTGCTGGCAAAGTCGATCGACTGTAATATCAAATAGTCGTTTGCTGAGGATTAGTCGCTTTTGCATTCCATGCAAATATAGAAAAGCTAGCTAATATTAAATGCATCAATTCATGACAGTAATGAATTATTACTTGTACCTGATTTTATTTATATAAAAAACACGGCGGTTTAATTTCACACCCTGATCCTTCATGTTTTTAATGTATTGTGTACCGTATCCATAAAAGGTATTGTCGTACCACATTTCCATTCCACCTATATCAGAATGTGTAGTTTTAAGGACATCATCACCAAAAGACAGTCTTATGTTGTCAAAGGATTTTCCTTCAATAACCTCATTTCCCTGGATAATTTTCGTACGAATTTCATTGTCATACATATAAAACAAAACAATATCCTTTTCCCTCACATCAGCATGTACATACTGATCAAGTGTCATACTTAATACATCTTCAATTTCAAAACTGTTGTCCCACAGAATCTTACCCTTGTCATTAAAACCAATAACGACAGCATGTGTATAACGATATCCGGAAAAATAAGCGCTATAGGCACCAGGCCCATAGTAGCTGGAAGCACCTGCATAAGTAGCTGTAGAATTATACTTTGGATAGAATGCTTCACCAATCATTATATATTGACCGTCATTCTCAATTATCTCATGTACCAAAAGGCGATAATTAAACTTAACTTTCTTTCCCTTTATTTTTTTCCGCTCAATTTTACTCGCAATTCGTTTCTGTCTTTTTGCTTTCATGTAGCTGAAAAAGTTTTGAAGGTCTGCGAAATTATAGTAGTTAATCTTTTGATTTTCATTGAGATCAATGGTAGCTACAAACAAACCTTGAGAATATTGAGATCGTTTACTTGAGTAGGTGCCCGCAATAAGGCTCAGATCATAATCAAAATCAGCCGCTCTTCCAAATACAAGACTTTTGTCACTTTCAGGCTCTAGCTGTGTATTTCCAATAAGGTTGCCTTCAAAATCATAAGTTTTTACACTCAGTGTATTTCGTTTATCAAATGTTTTTTCACTCACGACCACCACAAATGTTTCCTTTTCTTCCTCCACCATTAATTGAATAAGCTCGGTTCTGTTTTCATAAATTCCCGGCAAGACTTTCGATTTTTCAGTTTCAAGGTCATAATATATCACAAGGGGATTTGTGTTAAAATACCCACCCAGTAAGGCCGCTTTGGGTGTCATTTCAAATTCGGTTAATTGAATTGGTACAAGGTTTTTTATAGTAAATTGTGTGGTATCGCCGTTTTGAATGTTGAGTTGTAATATTTTTAAATCCTTTGATCCATGACGCTCGTATTTAAACAATAGATAGAAAGACCCATCTTCATAATCATAGCCGCGATAGTGCCAGAATCGGTTTATGAAATACTCCTTTTTCCACCGTACGTTCAAAACGGTATCCAATCCTATAAGCTCAAATTTTGGATCGCCTTTTTTGTTTCGCTCTTCGGTTGGTCGTACCAACAATAACCCACTTTCTTCACCATTAATCAGGTCATAGGGGTTATCAAATAAATGTATTTCTACTTCGAATCGATGAGGCTGGTCCACAAGTGTTTCTGATGTATTCTCCTTATCCTGCGAAAATGCAACCATCGAAAGAAAAGAAAACAATACTGCCGGAATGACTTGCCAAATATTACTCATTACAAAAGTGCTCCAGAATAAATTTACGGATTGTTTGCATTCCGGTTACTTAAAGTCAGGGATTATTGCGACATTCCAATGATAATGTCAAATTCTTCTTTCTTTACCGGTTGAACCGAAAGGCGGGTATTCCGGACTAGGGCCATATTGCTTAAACGTTTATCAGATTTCACATCTTGCAGACTTACAGGGTTTTGAAGGGAATATTCAGGAGCAACATCCACGGCGACCCAACGGTCATCATCAATTGTTGGATCCGGGTAATATTCCTTCACAACTTTTACTACACCCACGGCAGATTTTTCATTTACACTGTGGTAGAATAAGCACAAGTCTCCCTTTTTCATGCTTTTTAAATTATTTCGTGCCTGGTAGTTTCGTACTCCATCCCAATACGTCTTTTTATCTTTTAACATATCCGACCATGAATAGTCGCCAGGTTCTGTTTTTATCAGCCAATAGTTCATACTTATTTTTATTAGGTTGTTGCTAATTTAAGAATTAATTAAAAGTCTGATATTTTTGTTTGGAATCAAATGAATTTATCAACCGTAATTTCAAGATAGTGGATAACAAAGATATCGTACGTATTCTTCGCAGGGCTGCAGATTTAATGGAAATTCAGGATGAAAACGAATTTAAAATAAGGAGTTACAGAAATGCAGTCTATAATATTGAGCGCATCCCTTCCAGGCTTGATGAAATGGTCCTGTCCGAACTTGAAAAATTAAATGGTATTGGTAAAAGCATTGCGGCAAGTATAAATGAAATTACTTCTTCGGGAAAACTTGAAATACTTGAACAACTGGTAAAAGACACCCCAACGGGAATCATTGAAATGCTTGGAATTAAAGGTATCGGGCTTAAAAAAATAAAAACAATGTGGCAGGTTCTTGATGTTCAATCTGTAGATGATCTGTTGCAGGCCATTCAAAATGATAAGGTTAGAAGTTTAAAAGGGTTTGGTGAGAAAACTCAGGATAAGTTTAGCAGAACGCTGAAATTCTATCTTGAAAATAAACCGAAGCTACATTTTGCAAAAGCAGAAATTATCGCCAATGACCTAATTGAAAAGATAAAAACTCAAAATAAAATTCAAAAAATTGAATTTACAGGGCAACTGCGAAGAAAACTGGAAACCATTGACAACATTGAACTACTGGTTGAGGTGAATGAAAGCCTGAAGTTTGTTGAATCACTAAAATCGCTGAATGAAATCAAAATAGACAGGAAAATCTCAGGCCCGTACCGGGTTTGCGGGTCATTGGTAAAAACAGAAACACCGATAGAGATATTTCTCGCGTCTAAAGAAAAATTTGAATCGACATTGCTTTTGACCACCGGTACCAGGGGTCACCTCTCTCATAATGAGGCCGGAAATAAATCACTACTACAGATTGCTGCCGGAAATACAATTGCCAGTGAACTGGAAGCGTACAATAATGTCGGTTTACCTCAAATACCACCCGAGTTGAGGGAGAATTTCATCGAGTTTGACCTCGTCAAAAAAGGAATCCCAAAACTGATTGAACTATCCGACTTAAAAGGTATCCTGCACAACCACACAACCTATAGCGATGGGAAACATACAGTTGAAGAGATGGCTACCTATTGCAAATCAATGGGACACCAATATCTCGGTATCTCTGATCATAGCAAAGCCGCGTTTTATGCCAATGGCCTGGATGAAGATCGTGTACGGCAACAGGAAGAAGAAATTGACCGTGTGAATGAGCAAATGAACGATTTCAAGATATTCAAAGGGATAGAAGCCGATATCCTACCCGATGGAAGTATTGATTTCGACACGGAAACGCTGGCAACTTTTGACTTTGTGGTTGCCTCCATACATTCTGTACTCAACATGGACATTGTTAAAGCCACTGACCGAATAATCCGTGCTGTTAATGACCCTTTCACCACGATGCTAGGTCATATGACGGGTCGTTTACTTCTGATACGGGAAGGATATCCAATTGACCATAAAGCTGTGATTGATGCCTGTGCGATTAACAATGTTATCATCGAAGCAAATGCACATCCACAGCGATTAGACATCGACTGGAGATGGATCCCCTATGCCCTTGATCAAGGTGTACTGATCAGTATTAATCCGGATGCGCACGAAATGAAAGGTTTGCATGATATGTATTATGGTGTAGCTGCAGCACGCAAAGGCGGGCTTACCAAAGAAAACACATTTAATGCCCTTCCCGTAGAGAAAATAACGGACTATTTCGAACAACGAAGGAAAAAGGCAATGCAAAAAGCCAATTTAACTTCCTGATTTCCATCAATGGGGGTGGCAAAAATATTAATTCTCCAGAGGTCATCAATGAGCGGGGTCATTCTAAGCACCCCGCTTATACGGTCTTTGAAAACACAAATTGACGATGCAGAACTCCATTATTGTACCAGAAAGGAATTAGCACTGGTATTATCAGACAACCCCTATATTGATAAATACCAGTATTCGGATGGGGCGATGTGGCAACTGATCAACCAACTCAAACGGGAACAGTACAAATATATAATTGACCTGGAAAATAATATTTCAACGCGTACGATCCGGTTATTTCTAAACAAAAAATCCTTTGTTCTGGATACACTTCGCTTGGAAAAATGGTTGATAGTGAATCTTAAAATCAATAAATTACCCAATATTCACATTGTTGAGAGGCAACTTAACACAGTGAAATCACTGGAAATCAAAGGGGATAGTTTAGGTCTGGATTTTTTTATTCCTGAGAAGGATTTAATTGATAAATCCTGGCTTCCAGAATCGCATCAAAATATTTATGCCGTTTACTGCATGGGAGGTCAAAATGTAACAAATCGGCTTCCTTTTGACAGAATGGTTTACATATGCGCTAAAATCAATATGCCCATCATACTTATTGGAAAAAAGGAAGATCAGGAATCGGGGGAAAAAATTGCGAAATTTTTTAAAGAAAGTCCAAAAAATTCGGCACTTGAACCGGGCCTGAGAAAGATGAATAAGAAGACAGATGTATTTAATGGGGTGGGAAAGTTCAGCATTTTACAATTTGCATCTTTAATAAAAGGGGCAGAATTTGTATTCACGCACGATAATGTAATGATGCATATTGCCGCTTCATTTCGAAAAAAAATATTTACCATCTGGGGCAATACGATTCCCTTATTTGGGGAGTATCCGTATCGTACAAAATTCTGGATATTTGAAAACAAAGAACTTAACTGCCGTCCCTGTTCTATAAAAGGTTTTTCAAAATGTCCTGAAAAACATTTTAAATGTATGAATGATATCGTATTTGATTTTTATCTTGAATGAAAATTCAATTTTTTCTAAATAAATTGATTTGACTAAATGAAAAATGTAATTCTTGTCCGACATGCGAAATCAAGCTGGGAAAATATGTATTTAGCCGATCATGACCGGCCTTTAAACCCGCGAGGTAAGAGAGATGCTCCTGAAATGGGTTCCCGCCTGAAAAAAAAGAATATTAACCCTTCCCTTATGCTCTCAAGTACCGCAAAAAGGGCAAGGACAACGGCAAAAAAAATAGCAAAAAAAATTGGGTACAGTAAGGATGAAATATCCTTAACAAAGGCATTGTTTCATGCAGATGACCACTCCATTTTCAGGCTCATTAAAACGATTGACGATAGCCACAAAACTGTAATGTTATTTGGACATAACCCGGGAATCACAGAATGTGCAAACCTGATGGCTGGATCCTCTATTGATAATATTCCCACCTGTGGAATAGCATTTATCTCTTTCGACTGCAATTCATGGAAAGACATTGAACCAGGAGAAGGAACTATTGTCTTTTATGACTATCCAAAAAAAGTAGAATAAATAAATGGCATCATTCGCGAGCGGAGCCGAAGCTCTGGTGCCCTGGTGCCCTGAGCTCCGATAGCTATCATGAGCCGAAGTTTTAACCTGAGCGTTTACAGTGAGCGGAGCCTGAGTGGAGTCGAAGGCTACAATATATACTCGCTCAGATCTTTATTCTTAATCAGTTTTTCCAGTTTTCCTTTTACCAGTTCCCTGGTAATAACAATTTTTGCATTGGGTCCTATTTTATCCGGTACGTCGTAAAGAAACTCATTAAACAGTTTGCTCATTACCGTATGCAATCTCCTCGCACCGATATTCTCCATCTCTTCGTTTATTTGAAATGCCATTTCAGCAACTTCTTCAAGTGCATCATCATCAAATGTTACTTCCACATCTTCTGACTCGAGCAGTCCTTTGTACTGTTTTGTTAAAGCATTTTTAGGGTCCTTCAGTATATGGTAGAAATCATCCTTTGTTAGCGTGTCTAATTCAACACGTATCGGAAACCTTCCCTGGAGTTCCGGAATAAGATCAGAAGGTTTTGAAACATGGAATGCCCCTGCAGCGATAAACAAAATATGATCGGTGAGTACAATCCCGTATTTTGTATTGACTGCCGATCCTTCCACAATGGGTAAAAGATCACGTTGTACGCCTTCCCTGCTTACATCTGGTCCTGTCTTTCCGGATTTCCCCGCTACTTTATCAATTTCATCAATAAAGACGATACCGGCGTTTTGGGCCCTTTGAATCGCTTCTTCTTTCACCTCATCCATATCAATGAGTTTCGACATTTCATCATCCAGTAAAATGTGCCGGGCTTCACCAATGGTTACTTTTCTCTTCTTGTTCTTTTTTGGCATTATGCCGTTAAGCATTTCCTGCAGGTTGATCATGGATGACTCATCCATCATTCCACCACCAATCATGCCTACTCCCGAGCCTGAAGGTTGCTGAATATTGATCTCGATTTTCCTGTCTTCAAGTTCTCCGTTTTTAATTTTTTCACGAAACCGATCCCTGGTTCGTTCGTTTAGTTCATAATCGTTTTCAGGGGTTTCAATGTTTTGTTCCTGGGTTGAGGGTGAAACCGGTTGTCCGGGTAGTTTTACTCCTGTTGCAGATGATCTACCTTTCAGGGGTGGGATTAGCGCATCCAGAATCAACTCCTCTACGACCTGTTCTGCTTTTTCCTTGACCTGTTCTTTTTTTGCGGTTTTTACAAGGCTTACGGATTGTTCCATCAAATCCCGGATCATCCCTTCAACATCGCGGCCAACATACCCTACTTCCGTAAATTTTGAAGCCTCTACTTTTACAAAAGGCGCTTCTGCGATATTAGCCAATCTGCGTGCTACTTCTGTTTTCCCAACACCTGTAGGGCCAATCATCAGTATATTGTTAGGCACAATTTCAGGACGAATGTCTTCATTGGCATTCATTCTGCGCCACCTGTTTCTTAGTGCAATGGCAACATTCCTTTTAGCATCGTCCTGGCCAATTATGTATTTGTCGAGTTCGGCAACAATCTGCCGTGGAGTTAAATTATCCATCTTATTTAATTTTCAATTGTTATATTCTTCCTTGTTATTTTACTCAAATCTGTAGTCAGTGTAAATGTATTTGACGCCCCGGCTACATGGTATGATGCCCTGCTAAATCCCAGTTCAAAAGCATTTATAGCTACCATAACACCATAGGAAAACCCGGACCCGCTGGAACCTGTATCAAGTTTTAATTCCTTTCTTCTTTTGTGATTGTATCCAAACAGTACATTTACATATTTTCCTATAATAACTTCGGTACTCCATATTGTATGCCTGAAAGCAAGGTCCAACGTTGTAGGTTCCTCATATTCGGCATTTCTGGTAGCTGTATTATCGGGTTGGCTCCAATTCGTAAGATCATAAACACTTAATGAAAAACGAAAAGGCATGTGTTCAGGTTTAAAACTTGTTCCAATCCTTACATCAAAAGGTAACTTTGAATTTGCATCAGTAGTATAATCCTGCATTACTAAGCCCATATTATTGAAAGTTAAGCCAACAGTAAAATCCTTTTCGGGATGTACGAATGTTCCCCCAATATCAAACAACAATGCAGAAGACTTATAGGAGGCGATGTCAGAAACAGCAATTTTTATATTTGCCCCAAATCTGTAATTTTCAACCTGGTGTGACTTACCAATTGTGATGGCATAATTACTCGCATCAAATTCCCCTATTGAAGCTCCGGTGTTGTCGTATGCATCAATAGTACCATAGTTGAAGTAAACAACATTTGCCGACCAACTTCCTGTATTGGAAATATCAGATGTGTACGTAACATTACTGATTTTTATATCGCCAGGATACAGGATATAGTTTAGTGATAAATTACCACTTAATGACGAACCCACGAGTGCCGGGTTCGCTGTAAACAAATTATTATCCCTGTCGCTTCTGCTAACATTTATACCCCCAAGGCCATTTAGAAAGGCAGAAACAGGAATATCCAGGAATTGAAATGAACTTTCCCCTGACCTTTGTGCTGACACGCTATAGACGAATGATGTTAACAAAATAGATGTAATAAAAGCTTTGCGCATTTATAAAAGTTATTTTACAACTTTCAAATTTGCTCCATTATCAGTAAAAGAAAATAATATCGGGTTTCTCACTTTCTCCGATAATAATGCTGTTTCTAATACCTCATCTACATAATCAACGTAATGAATATTCAGATTTGACCGGTATTTTTCATCAATTTCGTTTACATCACGTTCATTTTTAGAAGAAAGTAGTATTTCCTTAATTCCAGCCCGTCGTGCGGCGAGTAATTTTTCCCTGATGCCACCTACCGGGAGTACTTTACCTCTAAGAGTAATTTCACCGGTCATTGCCAGTTTGCTTTTTACTTTACGTTGTGTAAATACAGAAGCTAACGAGGTAAACAATGTAATACCTGCGGATGGGCCATCCTTAGGAACTGCACCCGCAGGAACGTGGATATGAAGGTCGTATTGTTCAAAAATCCGGTAATCGAGTCCCAATCTTTCTGCTTTGGAACGCAGATAGGATAGTGCAGTCATTGCAGATTCTTTCATCACATCCCCGAGTTGTCCGGATAATGTAAGCTTTCCCCTACCCTTGCTTAATGAAGACTCTACAAACAAAATTTCCCCACCAACCTGTGTCCATGCCAATCCTGTTACAACTCCCGCGGTTTTATTGTCCTGGTAATCATCTTTATCAAATCGTTCAACCCCTAAAATATCCACCACAGTCTGGGCGGTAATGGTCTTCGAATACTTCTCATCCATAGCAATGGATTTAGCTACATTCCGGACTATAGAGCTAATTTGCCTCTCCACGCCTCGAACTCCCGATTCCCGGGTATAACCTTCAATCATTTTCACAATTGCACCCTTCTGGAATTTAATATCGCTTGCTTTTAGGCCATGATCTCTTCTTTGTTTAGGAATAAGGTGTTTCCTTGCTATCGCCTCTTTTTCCTCAAGTGTGTATCCATTAATTTCAATCACCTCCATTCGATCGCGGAGAGCTGGATTGATTGTATCTAACCTGTTGGCAGTGGCAATAAAAAGTACTTTTGACAAATCATATTCAACTTCAAGGTAATTGTCTACAAAAGTGCTGTTCTGTTCGGGATCAAGCACTTCCAGCAATGCAGAAGACGGATCACCCCGAAAATCAGAGCTTACCTTATCGATTTCATCGAGGATAAACACAGGGTTTGAATACTTACTTTTCTTAATATTTTGAATGATCTTACCGGGCAAAGCCCCAACGTATGTTTTTCTATGTCCCCGTATCTCTGCCTCATCATGCAGACCTCCCAGCGACATGCGTATATACTTTCTATCCAATGCCTCTGCTATGGATTTCCCGAGAGATGTTTTACCTACCCCCGGAGGGCCATACAAGCAAAGAATGGGACCTTTCATGTCTTTCTTCAGCTTTAACACCGCTAAATATTCTATGATCCTGTTTTTTACCTTATCAAGGCCAAAATGCCCTTTATCGAGAATTTTCCTGGCTCTTTTCAGGTCAAAATTATCTGTGGTAAATTCATCCCACGGAAGATCCAGTAACAGCTCAACATAGTTCATCGCTACAGGATACTCTGCTGAAGCAGGGTTCATTCGTAATATCTTATGGAGCTCCTTACCGAAATGCTTGCCAACAGCTTCGGGCCACTTCTTTTCACTAGCCCTCTTCCTTAACTCTTCTATTTCCTGGTCAGGTCCGTCAAATCCAAGTTCGTCCTGCAATACTTTCATTTGCTGCCGCAGGAAGTAATCACGCTGCTGTTGATCAATATCGATGTGGGCTTTTTGCTGGATCTCATGCTTTAATTGCAATACATTCACCTCTTTGAGCATATATTCAAGGAGCCTTGATGCTCGCTTGAAACCATCCTCTATCTCCAGCAATCCCTGTTTCTGGCTTACATCAGTATTGAGGTTTGAAGCCAGAAAATGTGTTAGAAATGCCGGACTTTGAATGTTATCCAGTGCCAGTTGCGCCTCCCTGGGGATCTCCGGACTCAATCTCAATATATTAGAAGCCGCATCTTTTAAAGATTGTACAAGTGCGTTTGTCTTCTTATCCTTAATTGATGGGAAATTTTCCTGCAGTGATACCACTTTGGCCATAAGAATTGGCAGGTCTTCATTAAAAGATTCCGCTTTAAACCTTCTCTTGCCCTGAATAATGATCGTTGTGTTGCCATCGGGCAACACAATCATCTTCACAATTTTTGCTACAGTACCATATTGATACAATTCTTTTGCCTCTGGATCTTCAACTTCGCTGTTAATCTGAGCAATAACACCTATAACACGATCACCCTTATACGCTTTTTTCACAAGCCGTATAGATTTCGTCCGGCCTACGGTTATCGGAATTACCACTCCCGGAAAAAGGACAGCGTTTTTTAGGGGTAATATCGAAAGTTCTTCCGGAATTTCCTTTTCTTCCATTTCCGAATCTTCATCATCAGAAATTATTTGAATAAATTCCTCATTATCTTCGTGATTTAGTTCCGATAATAACATTTTACTGAAAGAGGGATTTCTTTTGCTCATAAATTTTTAGTCCAAAACATGCCAATTTGACATAACACTACCTCAAAACGTAACTTAATTTTATGCATTATATATAATCAATACGTATGCCAAACAAATAAATGGTAATTTTTTGGCAGGGTTTTACGAATTTTACTATTAACGGATCATAATAAATGCTAAAAAAGCTGACCATCTTACTCTTTTCACTATCCTTTGTCCATGGCTATGGCCAGGTCCTGGAGAGTAAGGTTGTTACAGTTTCAGATTCTTCAGAGTCATCAGAGTCATCAGCTTATACCGACGATATATTTAAATTCCCCAATATAAATAAGATCCCCTACTACAGGAATGAGAAAAAGCTTAATAATATTCGTTCACTTGATAAACGTCAAAAATGGGATGAATTGTATCCTTTGCTCAAAGAATATATAGCTGATTTTGGTATCTCAAATTTTTATACTGATACATATTTTATCTGGAGGCTTGCCAAATTGACTGAACTATACGGGGACCTTGACGATGCGAAACAACTTTACCGTTTGGTATTGAAGCATAACAGGGGTGATATTGATGTCAGGACCCTGGAATTGTATTACGATTCCCTTACCCAGAACGAACAGATTTACTATGTTCCTGTTGAATATTACTATGAACTTGTGGATTACCGAAAGGAAGTGGACACTCTGAGGCCCCCTCGTGGAGTACTTCTGAATATGGGAACACTTATCAACTCAACATCTGCAGATTATGGTCCTACCCTGAGCGACGATGATAATTTACTGATATTTACTTCCAAACGTAACATCACCCCGGGGCTTGACAGCCGGACAAATGAAGATTTATTTTTCTCAAAAAAATTTGCAGATTTCTGGGACTGGGCACAACCTTTTGAAGAATTGAATACCATTTACAACGAAGGGTCTGCAACACTAAGCAAAACCGGCAAATCACTCTATTTCGCACGATGTGATGCCCCTGACACGTATGGTGATTGTGATTTATTCGTCGCTGAACTGCAGGCAGATAGCACCTGGGGAAATGTACATAATCTTGGACCACAGGTAAATAGCAACGCATGGGATTCACATCCGTCATTATCATTATCCGAAGACACACTATATTTTGCATCAGACCGCCTGGGTGGTTTTGGCCTTTCTGATATATACTACACTTTTAAAAATGAAAAAGGGGAATGGGAAAAAGCACGTAACCTCGGACCAATAATAAATACCAGAAATGCCGATGTAAGTCCATTTTATCATCATCTTTTCAATGTACTATATTTCAGCTCAAGCGGGCACAATTTAAATTTTGGTGGGTTTGACATTTACAAATCTTATAAACAAAATGATGGATTATGGGGAGAACCGCAGAATATCGGACCTTTGACGAACGGCCCCGGGAGTGAGTTTTATTTCACAATCGATAAAAAATCCAGTAACTTATATTACGCCCGGTCCACCGAAAATAATATTAGCAACCTTGACTTATATTCATTTCCACTTCCCATGGAAGCACAGCCACTTGCGGTTACAAAACTTACAGGTATTCTTACAAATGAAGAAACCGGGTTGCCATACTATGGAATTGTTTCAATTATCGACCTGGAAAATGGCATTGAAGTAGCTCCCCAATTTCTGAGACCTGATGGCACCTTTGAATTTCACCTTATCAACAATGCAAATTACCTTATTGTAATACAAGGCGATGAATTTTTTCGAATTGAGGAGCTTTTCCGCTTAGAAGGTGATACTACCTTTATCAAAGAGACAGAACCTATCCACACAAAAATTAAGTTTCAATCGATTGTTTTCAAAAATGGTGAATCAAATCTTCTTCCTGACATGTACAGGGACCTGGATAAACTTGCCAATTTCATGGTTGACCACCCTGATTTCAATCTGAAAATTTCGGGCCACACGGATTCCGATGGTCGGGAAGAATTTAACCTCAGGTTATCTCAGGAGCGGGCAGATGCAATTAAAGAGTATGTTGTATTCTTTGGGTTTGTTGAACCCAACCGCATAGAAGCAATTGGATACGGCAGTTCACAACCTATTGTAAAAGAGATTTCTGTTGAAGACAAACAACTCAATCGCCGTGTAGAGTTTGAACTTACCCAAAAGGGCATACAATAGCCAATAGAATCAAGGGAAACGCTAATTTCCAAACAGCCCCTGGATCGCATCCAGACGGAATATGTCATTGAAAATAACATAACCCATCAGGCCAAGTAACAGAAACATACCAATCTTTTGCGCCGTTTCAAGAAACTTATCGGAAGGTCTTCTTCCTGAAATGATCTCATACGAAAGAAACATTACATGCCCTCCGTCCAAAGCAGGAATTGGAAGAAAGTTCATAAATGCCAGGACCATGGATAGCAAACCGGTAATTCCCCAGAAACGAACCCAATCCCAGGTTCCACCGAATACTTCAGTGGCTATGCGTATTGGCCCCATCAATGATTTTGATGGATTAATATCCCCTGTAAAAATCATGCCCAAAGCTTTTGCATTTACCCATACAGCAGAAAACGCCCTGGAAGCACCTCGGGGTATTGACTGTGCGAATGTATAATCACGGTGCGATTGTTCAATAAGTATTTTGGCGTTAAATCCTAATATAGCTGTTTCATCGAGGTGGGCTGTTTCAGTAAAATGCCTTCCATTACGAACAATTTCGAATTCTACATCCTGGCCAGCATATTTTTCCTTCTCCCTGGCAAATTCCTGAAAATATTTGACTCCAAAACCCCCGACAGAAACAATGTTATCCCCGGTCTGTAAACCTATTCGCTCGGCTTCACTTCCTGGAGAAATAGGTCCTACTTCAAATGGGGCCAAAGGTTCAATAAAATTCATCTGGGCTTCCTTATCTGAAAGACGCTCTATCAGGTTTGATGGCACAAAAATATCTATCTCCTTATCGCCTCTTTTTACTGTATAATAGCTGTTGGTACCCAGAAGGACTTCAGGGCTCCGAATATCACTATAATCATCAAATTCCTCCCCGTTTATCCGGATGATTTTATCACCTGTTTCAAAACCAATCTCCTTCCCTATTTCCAGTGCCTCAATCCCATTTTTATTGACTTCGTCCATTGTTACAAAATCGTCACCCACGAAATAGGTGATGTTAATAAAAATTATCACACCCGTGATCACATTTACTACAATTCCCCCCATCATTACAATCAGACGCTGCCATGCAGGTTTTGCCCTGAATTCATAATCTTTTGGTTCTTGTTTTAACAATTCCGTATCCAGGGACTCATCTATCATTCCCGATATTTTTACATATCCCCCCAAAGGGATTGCCCCAATTGAATATTCAGTTTCACCCCATTTCACTCCGAAAATCTTTGGAGGAAATCCAATAGAGTATTTTTCGACACGCATATTAAACACTTTGGCGGCCACCAAATGCCCCAATTCATGCAATCCTACTAATATTGATAAGCTCAGAATGATCTGGGCCGTCATTACCAATCCTTCCATTTATTATATTTTACAATTTAAAATCATTCGATTACAGGCTCCAAAGCTATTTATGTGTATAAATACGGTAGCAATAATTTCAGCCCAATCACGTTTCCAACTCCTAAGACTGGAGTATTGGACTGCAAAAGTAAACAATC
>CAZONK010000016.1:0-28229 GCA_964581095.1 uncultured Roseivirgaceae bacterium | reverse complement strand
GGGTTGATACATAACCAATATCCCACCCAATTTGATTTTGTTGATATCTCGATGACCAAAATGATTCGTCTGGTTCCAACGTAATATTCGTATGGGATTTAAGTTATAATAAAGTAATTTTGCACGCTAAATATAGTTTATATGAGTGAAAACGAAAAGGTGGGGGTGAATCCAAAGAAAAACAATCCAATTATTATTGGGATCATTGCTGTCCTGGTTATCGTTTTGGGAGTAAAGTTTTATCTGGACCACCAGGAGAAGAAAGAAATGGAGGCCTATTTTCAGGAGGAAATGCAGACTGCAGAGAAAAAACTGGCAGAGATCAGCCTGGAACTTGATGAAAAAATATTTGAAATTGATTCTTTAGGTGGGTCAGTTGAAGACCTGATCCTTGCAAAAACCGAAGTGGAAGAAGAACGGGATCAGTTACAACGGACGAGAACAGCAAACCGAAGACTCATTAGCCGGCTTAAGGCGAAAACAGAAGGATATGAAGAATTGCTCAAGGCAAAAGATAAGGAAATTGAACATTTGAAAGAGTTAAATACGGCCCTTTTATCTGAAAATACAGGCCTTAAAGTTGAAAAAAACCAACTTAGCAGGTCAATTACCCAGCTGAATCAATCAAAGCAGGAGCTGGAAAGCAAAGTAGAAATCGCCTCCCGGCTTGAGGTTGAAAATTTAAAAGTGTTTGCAGTTGCGAAAAATGGGAAACACAGGGAAGGCTCATTCAGGCGAAAACAAATAGCTACAGTAAAAATTGAATTCGAGATCAAGAAAAATGATGTTGCACCAATTGAAGGAAAAGACATTTTAATCCGGATTGTAGATCCCAATGACCAGGTAGTTTTTGATGTAACCAAAGGGTCAGGCACATTTATGCTTTACGGAAAAGAGGTATTTTATACATCTGTTCAATCCATTGTTTTTGATAATTCAGGTCAGCATCTGACTTTTGAATATAATAAAGGAAGCGACTATATCGCAGGCCAATACAAAGTTGAAGTACTAACCGATGGATACTTCATGGGCACACAGTCATTCACAGTTAAATAAACTCCTCAATCATTTAAACATACCTTTGCATTTATTGGTTAGAAACCCTAATTTTGCAGCCCGAAATCAATTATTAAACAATAAAAAAGTACAAATGAAGAATTATGAGACGGTATTCATATTAAATCCCGTTTTGTCTGAAGAACAGATGAAGGATACTGTCCAAAAATTCACCAAAATTCTGAAAGATACTGGTGCAAACATTATCAATGAAGAATTATGGGGATTGAAAAAGCTGGCATATCCGATCCAGCACAAATCCACAGGGTTTTATAACCTTGTTGAATATGAGGCAGCTCCAGATTCAATTTCAACATTAGAAACAGAATTCAGACGTGACGAGAAAGTGATGCGCTTTTTAACAGTATCACTTGACAAGCATGCAATCATTTACAATGAGCGACGTAAGCAAGGCGCTTTTAACAAAAAGAAAAAAGAAACAAAGGAGGAAGCCAAAGCATGACACTTCAGAACGAACCTATTAACAGGAATATTATACAGACGAAATACTGCAGGTTTAAGAAAAACGGAATCAAATATATTGATTACAAAGATCCTAACTTCCTATTGAAGTTTATAAATGACCAGGGAAAAATACTTCCCAGAAGATTAACAGGTACAAGTATCAAGTTTCAGAAAAAAGTATCACAGGCTGTAAAGAGGGCAAGACACATTGCACTTCTACCCTATGTTGCTGATTCTTTGAAATAGGTGCATTTTTTCATTATTAAACTTGATATAAAATGGAAGTAATATTAAAACTGGATATTCCAGGTCTTGGATATAAAAACGACACTGTAAAAGTAAAAGGTGGTTATGGTAGAAATTACCTGATTCCACAAGGTCGTGCTATTGTTGCAAGTACGTCAAATAGAAAAATGATTGCTGAAAATATAAAGCAGGCTTCTCATAAAGCAGAAAAAATCAAGAATGATGCCGAGGAACTGGCGTCAAAAATGGCTGAAGTATCTTTAACACTTGGCACAAAAGCCGGTGAAAAAGGAAAAATATTTGGAGCTATTACTACACTACAGGTATCTGAAGCTTTAAAAGCTTCAGGTTTTGAAATCGACAGAAAAAAAATAACTTTGAAAACGGATATAAAATCGCTTGGTGAATACGAAGCGGTTATCGATTTGCACCGGGATGTGAAACAGGATATCAAATTGAATGTAGTTGAGGAATAATTACAAAAAGTAATAAAATTGAAAGCCATGGTGTTTACATCATGGCTTTTTTGTTTTAAGAATGTTACATTTGATTATGTTCCGAACAGTACTCGATCCATCCCAATCCGACCTGAAAATCACGCACGATACCCCGGTTATTACTTTAGGCTCATGTTTTGCAGATTCAATTGGGCAAAAGCTGGAAAGTAATAAATTTCATACATTGACAAACCCCTTTGGAGTAATATACAACCCTTTAAGTTTATTCAATTTATTAAAATACTCAATAACACAAACCACACCTTCAAAAGATACTTACGTTGAAAACCAGGGGATTTTCTATAATTATGAATTTCATTCAGAGTTCTCGGCATTGGATAAAGATGAGTTAACACTCAAAGTCGAAGGTGCCATTCGATCAGTCCATGATACTTTAAAAGACGCAAAATGGTTATTTCTCACCTTCGGAACCAGCAGGGTGTACCACCTTAAATCAACAGGTCAGCTTGTTGCCAACTGTCATAAGGTACCTTCATCTTATTTTGAAAAGTCCATGTTGTCTCAAAAACAGATTATTGAGAGTTTTAATGAAATGAACAGTTTATTGCAGGAATTTAACCCGGAAATCAGTATTATTCTTACAGTCAGCCCGGTAAGGCATATCGGGGATACCCTGGTCATCAATAGTGTTAGCAAATCAATTTTAAGAATAACATGTGATACGCTTCAAAAAGTAAACAAATCTGTTTCCTATTTCCCTGCGTATGAAATACTGTTGGACGACCTTCGTGACTATCGCTTTTACGCAAGGGATTTGATCCACCCCAATGAAATAGCGGAAGATTATATCTGGGAGAAATTTAAGAAGACTTATTTCGATAAGGAAACAATGGAAGTCATAATTAAATGGCAAAAAATCCTAAAATCAATCAACCACAAGCCCTTTCATAAGGATTCGGAAACCTATACTAAGTTTCGCGAAGATACTTTGATAAAATTGATGGAAATAAAAGAAAAAATCGATGTATCAAAAGAAATTGTAAACTTACAATCTTAATACTGGTATATGTCGAACAACCCAAAGGGAAACAAGTTAATAAACTCAACAAGTCCTTATCTAAAACAACATTCACACAACCCTGTAAATTGGTATCCATGGGGCGACGAAGCACTTGAACTAGCGGTAAAAGAAGACAAACCAATTCTGGTAAGTATCGGATACTCCGCCTGTCATTGGTGCCATGTGATGGAACACGAATCATTTGAAAATAAGGACATAGCTGATCTTATGAATCAGAATTTTATTTCTATAAAAGTTGACAGGGAAGAGCGACCGGATATTGATCAGATTTACATGGATGCAGTGCACCTGATGGGAACCCGAGGTGGCTGGCCATTAAATGTATTTATCACGCCGAATCTGAATCCTTTCTATGGGGGCACTTACTTCCCTCCCGACGGCTGGAAGAAAGTTCTATTAGGGGTTGCCAATGCATTTCAAACTGACAGAAAAAAAGTTGAAGAATCTGCCGAGAAAATTAAAACTGCAGTTTCATTAAGTGAAATCGAACAATTTGGACTAAATACAACTTCACCAACACTAACTGCAGATATTCTGATTGATGGAGTTGCAAAACTCACAGAAAAATTCGACACTCGCTATGGTGGTTTTACAAGAGCACCTAAATTTCCAATGCCTTCGACATGGCAATTTCTATTTGAATATGCACTATTAAAAAATGATATTACCGTTCGCAACCATGTACTATTTACATTGCAAAAAATGGCCAGGGGAGGAATATTCGATCAAATTGGTGGTGGTTTTGCACGGTATTCAGTAGATAACCGATGGTTTGCCCCCCATTTTGAGAAAATGTTATACGATAATGGCCAGCTTTTATCGTTGTATGCTTCCGCATTTAGCTTCACAAAAAATCAAGAATTTAAAACTGCTATATCTAAAACAATTGAATGGTTGAAAAAGGAAATGATCAGCCCTGAAGGCGGATTTTACAGTGCTCTTGATGCCGATAGTGAAAATGAAGAAGGAAAATATTATGTGTGGACAGAAGAAGAAATTGACGCAATATTTGGGTCAAATGCAGATTTTGTTAAATCACATTTTAACATAAAAAAAGATGGTAATTGGGAGAAGGGAAATAATATATTATACACCAACGAACCTCCTGATTATACAAAAGAAGAAATTGAGATAATTGCAAAAGCAGGGAAAGTGCTGTTAAAACATCGAAGTTATCGCATCAAACCGGGTCTTGATAATAAAATACTTGCCGGATGGAATGGATTGATGTTAAAAGGACTCTGTGATTCATATTTAGCCACAGGGGATGATAATTATCTGGAGATTGCAAAAATAAATGCTGAATTCATAAGGGATAATTTATATAAAGAAAACAAATTGATCAGGTGCTATCAATCTGATATCCCTGCAATGCTCGAAGATTATGCATTTGTTATTAGTGCGTATATTTCCCTATACCAGTCAGCATTTGAAATTGAATGGATACATCTGGCAAGTAAACTAACCACCCGGGTTATTGATGACTTCTTTGACCCGGAAGAGAGACTGTTTTATTTTTCAGGAATTGATTCTTCATCATTAATTACCCGGAAAAAGGAAATTCATGACAATGTAATCCCTTCATCTAACTCACAAATGGCCCGAAACTTATTTCTCCTCTCCCGCTTCACAGATAATAAAGACTGGGAGAAAATTGCAATGGATATGGTCAGTAAAATTTCACCCTTATTCAAGCAGGACATTGAACATTTAGGTAATTGGTCATCCGCATTGCTGCTAATGGTAACGCCCCTGACTGAAGTTGTAATGGTGGGTGAAAAAGCACAAGAAATGAATCTTGAGATCTCCGAAAAGTATTATCCGTTCAAAATAATGCTCGGCTCTAATGAGGAAACAAACGCTTTAACTTTGCTTGAGAACAGGCCTGCGATAAACAATGAAACAACTGTTTATATATGCGAGAATAAGGTTTGCAATCTTCCGGTACATTCTTCAAAAGAAGCTTTGAAACAATTCCCGGATTTTGGATAAATTAAAATTAAACGACCCGATAGGCGATGAAATCAGTACATTGTTTGCGGATATAATCCTGCCAGTTGCTATACCGCGTCTGTTTACTTACAGAGTACCACGAATGCTTGACGACCAGGTTGAGATTGGCGGACGTGTAATTGTCCAGTTTGGAAAACGGAAGATTTTGACAGGAATAATTGCTAAAATCCACAATGATCCCCCAACGGATTATGAAGCAAAGTACATTCTAGAACCATTGGATTCAATTGGTCAGCCAACAGTAAACAAAACGCAACTTGTTTTTTTTAACTGGCTGGCAGATTACTACATGTGTACTATTGGTGAAGTCATAAATATTGGAATACCATCTGGATTGAAACTTAGTAGCGAATCCAAGGTTCAACTTCATCCCTCCTTTTCTTTCTATCATGCGATGTATCCGTATTCAACACATGAGACCACGGTGTTAGAAGCTCTGGAAGGAACTCAAAACCTCAACTATAGCCAGATAAGTGAAATAACCGGATTGAAAAATATCTACTCTACGCTAAAATCACTTGCAAAAAAAGAGAGTATAATCATTTATGAGGAAGTAAAAGACAAATACAAACCTAAAACTGAACGAAGATTAAGATTGGTTGATGAGTTTGTTCAAAATCCTGGTTTACTGGAGAATTTGTTTGAATCACTCGAAAAAAAACAGAAGCAAATTGACATTTTACTTTTCTACCTCCAACAAATTCCTGTTTACTCGGACCCTGGAGAAAATAGAAAAGGATTACCAAAAAAAGAATTCAAATCAAAAGAGCTCTCATCCTCATCAATTAAGACTCTGGTTCAGAATGGAATTCTGGAAGAATTTGAGATTATTCTTAGTAGGTTTCCTGAGCGGCACCTTGAAACGACAACAGTTCAATTATCTAAAAATCAAGAGACGGCACAAAATGAGATCCTGGCCGGTTTTAATGAAAATAAACCCGTCTTGTTATATGGCATCACGGGCAGTGGGAAAACAGAGATTTATATAAAATTGATTGAAGATGTTGTGGCGTCTGGACATCAGGCACTTTTCTTACTACCAGAAATTGCGCTCACTACACAAATAGTAAGTAGGCTGAGAGAAGTTTTTGGAGACAAAATTGGTGTTTATCATTCTAAATTTTCCGATAACGAACGAGTTGAAGTCTGGAATGGTGTGATTGATGAAAAATTTACATTCATTGTAGGTGTAAGGTCTTCTATATTTCTTCCTTTCAATAATCTTGGCCTCATCATTGTGGATGAGGAACATGAAACATCCTATAAACAAATGGAGCCCGCTCCACGATACCAGGCAAGGGATGCAGCTCTATACCTGGCTAAACTGCACCATGCAAAGGTAATCCTTGGTTCTGCCACTCCATCTGTTGAATCATACTACAATGCAGATCAAAATCTTTACAATCTTGTAGAATTACATGAAAGATTTGGGCAGGCAACCCTACCTGATATCGAGTTTGCAGATATCAGTCGTGAACGGAAAAAGAAAACTATGCAAGGTGATTTTTCATCCGCATTGATAGGTGCCCTGGAAAAAACTATACTGGAAAAATCACAAGCTATAATATTTCAAAACCGACGCGGATATGCCCCTTACCTGCATTGTGACACTTGTGGCTGGATACCAAAATGTCAGAATTGCAGTGTAAGCCTGACTTACCATTTATACAAAAATGAATTGCGGTGTCACTATTGTGGATTTAAGCATAAGGTACCCGCTTTATGCACTGAATGTGGATCCGATCAACTGAACACAAAGAGTTTTGGCACTGAAAAACTGGAAGAAGATCTTAGGCTAATGTTCCCAAATCAAAAAATCAGTCGAATGGATCTTGACACTACCCGGAAAAAGTTTGGGTATCAAACAATTATTGAAGATTTTGAAAAAGGGGAGATTGATATCCTTGTGGGAACCCAAATGGTAAGTAAAGGGTTGGATTTCAATAATGTGTCGCTGGTTGGTGTATTCGATGCCGATAGATTGATCCATTTCCCAAATTTCAGATCGCATGAACGTACTTTTCAATTAATCACCCAGGTAAGCGGTCGAGCCGGAAGACGAGAAAAAAAGGGGAGGGTGATTATTCAAACATTTAACCCGGAACAACCTGTTCTCTTAAAGGTAAAAAATCATGATTATGTCAACTTCTTTAACTTAGAAATAGGTGAAAGGATTGCATATAAATACCCTCCATTTTTTCGTTTGATAAATATTACGCTCAAGCATAAAGATTCCAGGACATGTGAAAATGCTGCCCGGACATTTCATAAACTACTTTTAGATGAGTTTGGAACACAAAGAACATTAGGGCCCAAGGAAGCAATGATAGCTAAAATCAGGAATATGTATTTATGGGAAGTGCTAATGAAATTTGAAAGGAAAGGAGTAAATCTAACGAAAGTGAAAAGCATAATTGTTAAAAAATCACTCGAACTAAAACAGGAGAAGGAGTTTCGAAATATCAGGGTTATCTTTGATGTTGATCCTTATTAATGCAATGGTAAATTCCACTATCCCGCAATTTTATTCAAAATTCAAATCGCTCATAGTGCTTATGGTTATGATGATTCCTGTACTTTTTTTTTCTTGTGAGGAATGTTCTGATTGTCTTAGTTACAGCAACGAACCCTATGTAAAACTCCGGTTTTTCACTAAAATTGATCTCCTGCCTGCAAGCGTGGAAATTCTGGAAATAAATGAAAATTTAGGATCCGATGTACCGGGTTTTGAAAATATAGCCAATGAATTTCTTCTACCATTGTCAATGAATGATGATTTTTCAAACTTCATTATTACTTATTCCAACCCAGCTGACTCTACATTTTATCTGGATAGTATGGATATTTCTTATGCACGAAAATTAGAATCCACCGCTGATGATTATATAGGTATAAATTGTTACTTCACCACAGTATTGGAGTACTCGTTTGATTCTCTTTCTCTTGAATGTAAAGACACATTAGGAAATTGCAAAAGCAATGAAGCAGTTATTAACATATTTTTTTAGTCTGTCGTTGGCGATATCACCCATTGCATCCCTTGCTCAGGATGGAGAGGTGCAGAATGAAAAAAAACCAGGTATTCGTATTGGCATTTCTATCGATTATGGAAAATTATTTACAATCCCGTCCGAATTTGAGACCAAGGCAGAAGCCGGATTTGATTTGATTGTTAAGGGAAGGGTTCAGCTCATAGGAGAGATCGGATATGCTGATCTGAATCCTCAGGATGCAATAAAAAATGGAAGTTACAATTCAAAAGGTATCTATTACAGGGGAGGGTTGGCTTATGGAGGTGAAATATTACCTAAAAATTTTCTTTCAATGGGTGTGTTGTATGGCATTAGTAACTTTGAGGATAGTGGCACCATTGTGATAAGAAGTACTTTATGGGAGGACTTTGACTCTTCTTTTGAGAGAAAAAATATTAGTGCTACCTGGTTTGAATTTGTGTTGATCACAGAACAACACATCAAAAAAAATATAGCCCTGGGGGCCAAATTCAGGCTTAGGGGTTTCAATAACCTCGACCAGGATTACGACCCCGAAGTTTTGGCTGTTCCCGGATACGGAAGAACTTTCAACAACACCATTCCCGCATTTAATTTATATGTAAAATTTATGCTTTCGCTTTAGTCAACGATATCCCATTCATCATTGAGGATGCTAATCGCATGATGTGCCGTGAGATCAAACAGGCAAGGAACCACGGAAACATAATTATTGGCAATGGCCCATTCATCATTGTCTTCCCCTTTGTCAAAATTCACAAAATTACCTGCCATCCAGAAGTAGGTACGACCATGCGGATCCACACGTTCATCAAATTCTTCCTGCCATTTTGCCCGTGCTTGCCGGCATATTTTTACTCCCTTTATAGGTTCATTTTGCTTGGGCGGAAAATTGACATTCAAAGCTACACCTTTGGGAAGGCCTTTTTTTAATACCTGTTTTGATATTTTCTCAACGAATGGCCCAATATGGTCAAACTGCGCACCCGAGGAATAGTCACAAAGTGAAAATCCAATAGCCGGCATACCTTCAATAGCGGCTTCCAATGCTGCCGACATTGTTCCGGAATATAAAACGCTGATTGAAGTATTGGGCCCATGATTCACTCCACTCACTACAAGGTCTGGTTGACGATCTTGTAAAATATGGTGCTTTGCGAGCTTCACACAATCGGCCGGTGTTCCACTACATTTATAGGATTTTAAACCATTAAACAAATCGGCTTTTTGCAATCGTAAGGTCTCCCCTATTGTAATTGCATGTCCCATCCCGGATTGCGGACTATCGGGGGCAACAATAACCACATCGCCAATTTTTTCCATGATCTCAATAAGAAATCGTATTCCCCTTGAAGTGATGCCGTCATCGTTGGAGATTAGTATCAGAGGTTTCTTCATACCTTCAAAGGTATTCATGAAAACTATTTATAATGTAACCCCAGGATTAACTTTCAATTAATGAATTGTAGTAGGCGGTTATTCTTGCCAGGTCACCTTTATCATCAACTTTTAGATTGTAAGTTTTAATGTAGCTTTTAATCTGGTTGTACCTGTCCTTCATTATTTCCAGTAATTCTTTTCTCTTCGGAATGAATTTGATCATTTCACCCTTCGAGGTCAAGAAAAAGTATTCATAGGTTAGTACAGTACGCGTGTAGTTTCCCCCTGTCCAGTAGTAGTTATTATAAGTGGAAGTCTTTTGCCCAAGCTCTTCCCGGGTTAACAAAGTAAGCTTACCTTCATACAGCACTTCAAACAAAACCTGGGCTTTGTAACCGGATGTAATATTATAAGGAATGCTATAAAATTGACGGTAATTATCGACGGTTACATCAAATATCTCAAAGTAAACAATATTTTTTGCCCCAAAAGTAAAAATCTGATCATTAATATCAACTTGAACCAGGTCACGAGACAAGTCATACTTGATTTTACCTATTAATGTATCGCCTTCACTGATTACAAGCTTGCCTTTGTGCCAGTATTCAGAGGGAAATTGCTGACCAATGGCAACATTTGTCAATAAAAACAGAATAGTAATAATATTTATAATTCTTCTATTCATTTTTTAATATTGCGTGACCCATCTTATCCCTTTTTGTTTTAAGATACCTCTCATTATACTTATTGGGGGCTATTTCTATAGGTATCTTCTCTACAATTTCCAGGCCATACCCCATTAATCCAGCTCTTTTCTTCGGATTATTGGTTATCAATTTCAGTTTTGTTACTCCAAGATCACGAATAATCTGCGCCCCTACTCCGTAATCCCTTTGATCAACGTCAAAACCAAGTTCTAGGTTCGCCTCAACGGTATCCCTGCCATTTTCCTGAAGCTTATAAGCCTTTAACTTATTTAATAAACCAATTCCCCTACCCTCCTGGTTCATATAAAGTACAATTCCTTTGCCTTCTTCTTCCACCATTTCCAGAGCACGATGCAATTGCGGGCCGCAATCACACCGGCAAGAGCCGAATACATCACCGGTCAAACATGATGAATGAACACGTACCAATACCGGTTCATCTTCTTCCCATTCACCTTTAATAAGAGCCATATGGGTATCTCCTGTACTTTTTTGCTTGTATGCAACTAAATCAAAATTTCCATAAGAAGTTGGCATCTGCACATTTATTTGCCTTTCAATGAGGGACTCTTTATCGAGCCTGTATTTGATCAGGTCAGCTATTGAAATAAATTTAAGATCGAATTTCTTTGCAACCTTTTGGAGGTCATCAACACGCGCCATTGACCCATCTTCATTCATTATTTCCACCAATACACCTGCAGGCTTGTATCCTGCGAGTCTGGCAAGATCTATCGATGCTTCAGTATGCCCGGTTCTCCTCAGAACACCTCCCGGTTTCGCTTTTAACGGGAAAACATGCCCCGGACGACCCAATTCATTGGGTTTAGTCTTTCCATTTACAAGTGCCTGAATTGTTTTGGCGCGGTCGCTGGCAGAAATTCCAGTAGTACACCCATGACCAATCAGATCAACTGATACTGTAAATGGTGTTTCATAAGTTGCGGTGTTTTTCCCCACCATCAACTCAAGACCAAGTTCATCACACCTGCTTTCAATAAGCGGTGCACAAATAAGGCCCCGGCCATGTTTGGCCATAAAATTTATGATTTCAGGAGTAACTTTTTCGGCGGCACAAATAAAATCCCCCTCATTCTCCCGGTCTTTATCATCAACCACGATGATAACCTCGCCGTTTTTTATAGCTTCAATTGCTTCTTCTATTGTATTTAACTTCAATTCCGTTCCCATAAATTAAAATCCATCCAGTTGTTGAATGATATTGCAAAGTTAATGAATTGATGGTATAATATGTCAGGGAACTAACTTGAAACAATGATACCCAGACCATCAGCAATTTTCTTTTCCGATTTCTTCAGTTCAATATGAATCTTCTGGTATTTAATTTGGTCTGATTCTTTCCCAGCATTTTGAAGTGAATCAAGATTGCTTCGAATTAATTTTTTAATGCTAACAAGTTTCAGTCTTAGTAAATCGGTGTAAGCTTTACTTTCAATCAACTCCTCCTCATTTGGTACATAGATTTTATGTTTCTCGTGCCACTTGGGACTGATTTCATATTTATCCGCGATCATGTCAACGATCTCACTTTTTACATCTTCACTGCCGTTTTCAAGAAAATATGTGGCGTCAAAAGATGTGTCTTTCACAACACGTGCTTTAAACATTGAAAAAATTTCATGGTAAACAGGGTAGGTAAATTCAACCTCATCGAGCTCATTAAATAGGTATTGATATAAAAATACATCATTCTCTATTTTATTAAACCCATATCTTATCAATGATCTAATGTTTTCGCGTTCCTGGATAACAAGGGCTGTTCCAATCCTGTCAACAATATCGTCTTCAAGATTGTGGTCAATCAGGGAGTCGGGCATTAACGGAAAATCCTGAGGCCCGGGTTGTGCTCTCTCTAATCTTTTCCGTCTCTTTAAAATTATCTTGTTGAGTTCGGTAATCAGAATCGATTCATCAATTTCGAGTAGTATCCCCGCTTCTTTGATGTACACCATTCGCTTGATGGGGTCAGGGATTTTAGAAATACTTTCAACAATTTCACGTATTGTTGACGCTTTCTTAACTGGATCACCTTTTGCCTCATCAATAAACAAGTTTACCTTGAACGTAATAAAATCTTGCTTTTTCTCATCAAGGAATTTGTTGAATTCGTAACTCCCGAGATCTTTGGATAAACTGTCAGGATCTTCCCCTTCCGGTAGCACAACAACTTTTACATTCTGCCCGCCTTCCAGGATTATATCTACACCCCGTAACGAAGCTTTTATGCCTGCCGGATCGCCATCAAACAAAACAGTAATGTTTTCTGAATACCGTGCAAGTAACTGTACCTGCTGCTCGGTAAGCGATGTTCCCGAAGATGAAACAACATTTTCAATACCTACCTGGTGCAATGACATCACATCTGTGTACCCTTCAACCAGGTAGCAATTGTCTTCTTTCCGGATGGGTCCTTTCGCGAGATCAAGACCATAGAGGATATTTGATTTATGATATATTTCAGTCTCAGGAGAATTAATATACTTTGGTTGTTTCTCTTCTTTCTTTAATGTTCTTGCACCAAATGCAATTACTTTTCCCGTCTGGTTGTGGATGGGAAACATTACCCTTCCCCTGAAGCGATCGTACGCTTTATCACTTTTTACAATTGAAAGACCGGACTTTTCGATTATTTCTTTAGAAAACCCTTCCTTCAAGGCAGAAGTCAGCAAACCATCCCAGATATCAATGCTGTATCCGAGTTCAAATTTGTTGATAATGGCTTCGGTAAATCCCCGCTCTTTAAAATAACCAAGGCCCACCGCTTTCCCTTCATCGGTATTGTGAAGGTTGCTTTTAAAATACTTTTTTGCGTAGTTGAGTACAATAAAAAGCGCCTCTCGCTCATTTTGTGCCTGGAGGTCTTCATCTGAAAGCTCTTTTTCTTCTATTTCAATACCATATTTACCTGCCAGATACTTCAGTGCCTCCATGTAGCTCAATCCATCATACTCCATTACGAAACTGATAGCATCGCCGCCTTTTCCGGAGCTGAAGCATTTATAAATTCCTTTAGATGGAACTACAAAAAATGAAGGGGTCTTTTCATTTGTAAACGGGCTATGTGCTTTGTACGCCTGTCCTGACCTTTTTAGATTTACGAAATCACCAACAACATCAACAATGTCGATGCGATTCTTAATTTCATCAATAGTTCCCTGTGGTATATTCACTTTTTAAATTTAGCTGAACGGGAGAAAATGCTCTCAACTCATCCGGACAATTTTGAATATGACTTTTCGTTTTCAAAGATAGTAAATCAACCAAAAATCCTTATCAATTTAAGAAATCTGATGCTGATTATTTAAAATGAGGATTATCAGGTTATCTCTCAATACTTATTAAATTTGCAGGATAATTAAACTTTAATTTGAATAAGTGTCTATATAAACGATGAATATAACCGAACAACAGGTAATAAAGGCATTATCCACTGTCATGGATCCTGACTTGAAGAAAGATTTAGTGGCACTGAATATGATCAAGGATATTAAGATCAACGGAAATAAAATCGCATTTACCGTTGAACTCACTACTCCTGCCTGTCCGCTAAAGGAAATGATAAAAAATGATTGCCTGAACGCACTACATGAACATATTGGTGAAGATATTGAAATTGATTTAGAAATTTCTTCCAATGTAACTACGACAAGACTTAAGGAAACACCTCTTTTACCAAATATCAAGAATATCATAGCAATAGCGTCAGGTAAGGGCGGAGTAGGTAAATCTACCGTAACAGCCAATCTTGCCGTATCACTTGCTAAAAACGGTGCCAAAGTGGGCTTGGTTGATGCAGATATCTTCGGTCCATCGTTACCAACCATGTTTAATTGCGAGAATGAACAACCAACCGCAGTTGAAAAGGATGGGAAACCGTTCATCGTCCCAATCGAGCAATACGGGGTAAAACTTATATCAATTGGTTTTCTTGCTCCAGCTGATAATGCAGTTGTTTGGAGAGGCCCAATGGCAAGCTCTGCGCTACGCCAGTTCTTCACAGATACGGATTGGGGACCATTGGACTATTTGCTTGTAGACCTGCCTCCAGGTACAAGTGATATTCATCTGACGCTTGTGCAATCAGTACCCGTAACCGGAGCAGTAATTGTAACTACACCTCAAAAAGTAGCGCTTGCAGATGCAATTAAGGGTACAGCTATGTTTAAGCAGGCTCAAATCGATGTTCCGATCCTGGGGGTTATTGAAAACATGTCATATTTTACCCCTGCAGAGCTTCCTGATAACAAATATTACATCTTTGGTGAAGGAGGTGGCAAAAAGCTAAGTGAAAAATTTGATGTACCTTTAATTGGCCAGATTCCACTAGTTCAGGAAGTAAGGGAAAGTGGAGACAATGGTTACCCGATAGTGCTAAATGATAATGTATCAGCAAACGCTTTTGATGAAGCCGCAAAAAATCTTGCTCAACAAGTTGCAATTCGTAATGCCACCATGCCTCAAACAAAACCAGTGGAAATAACTACAGTATAATGGGTAAAGAATCGTCTGCGCATATTGTAAAAAGAATTGAGGTTGCATTGGACAGCATTCGACCTTACCTCGAGGCAGATGGAGGGGATATAAGAATTTTGAACGTCAATGAACAGAAAGTTGAGGTAGAGCTTTTAGGAGCATGCAGTTCATGTGCGATGTCTCCAATGACTCTGAAAGCCGGTGTAGAGGAAGCTATAAAAAAAGCAGTTCCCGAAATAAAAACTGTTGTTGCTATCAGCCAACAGGAAGAACAACTTCCTGACTAAAAGGATTTTTTATTTAAAAGTGTTTGTTGGGTATGTAGTTATGGAAGAATAATGTCCTTGAAACTGAAATTAACACTTTTATCACTGTCCATCATTGGGTCACTCATCCCCTTTTCCTCCTATGGGCAGCGGAATTGTGCTACAGTTGAGTACAACCAATCAAAAAGTATGAACCCCGGTTTTCAGAATAAAAAAGACTTTGAAGAGTGGATTTTAAAAGAAATACAATTAAACAAATTTAAACAACAGGTTGGACCACTATTCGCTTTTAAAACAAAAGCAACCATTTCCAAAATCCCGGTAGTTGTACATATACTCCACAATGGAGAAGCAATCGGAGTTGGCATAAATATTTCTGAAGCCCAGGTTCTCTCCCAGATTGCTGTTCTGAATGAAGATTTCAGGAAACTAAATGCAGACACTACTGAAACGCAACCACCATTTCGACCCGTGGCCACTGACGCTGAAGTAGAATTTGTTCTTGCTAAACAAGATCCTGAAGGATTGCCCACAAATGGAATCATCCGAATAAAAGGCTCACGACCAAGCTGGACTTTTTCGAGTGACACAGAATTAAAAGCCGAAAGTTACTGGCCGGCAGAAGATTATCTCAATATTTGGGTAACCGATTTATCAGGTGGTTATTTAGGATGGGCGCAATTTCCTGTTTCAAGCCTTGAGGGACTTGAAGAGGCATCTACGAACAGGTTAACCGATGGAATTGTAATTGATCATCAGTATTTTGGATCCATTACAAAGGATCCGGGGGCTTTTTTAGAAGCACCATGGGACCTTGGCAGGACTACTTCACACGAAGTTGGACATTTTCTTGGCCTGCGCCATATCTGGGGTGATGGTGATTGTAGTCTTGATGACTTTGTAGTTGATACGCCGCTTGCATCTGTAGAATCCATTGGTTGCCCCACATCAAAATCTACATGTGGTACCCTCGACATGTTTCAAAACTACATGGATTACACTGATGATGCGTGTATGAATTTGTTTACGAACGGACAAAAGGAAAGAATGCAGATTGTACTTGGCGAAAGTCCACGTAGGGCTTCACTATTAACCTCCCCAGGTTTGCTTGATCCTTCGGTTGCAAACCTTGATCTGGGAATTAAACAAATTATTACACCGGTGAATGGCATTTGTACCTCAGAAATTTCACCATCAATCACTGTTCGAAACTATGGTTCAGATGTAATTACAAATATGAAAATAGAACTATGGATTAATGACTCGCTCATTGATACCCGGTCGGAAGTTTCAAACCTAAACAACCTGGATATACTCAATATATTTTTCAAGACAATGCCAGTTCCTTCTTCCGGATTGGCAGACTTTGAGTACAAAATTGTTGAAGTGAATTTTACGAACGATGGGAATCCATTAAATGATATAAAATTGGTTCAAATATTCATCGCAGAGTTTCTTGCCATACCATTTGTAGAACCCTTTTATTCTTTTCCCACAAACTGGCAAATCAAGAATGCTGACAATGGAAATACCTGGAGATTGGCAAAAGGACCCTCATGGAATCCTTCCAATACAGCTATGGCCCTGGATTTTCAACGAAGTACCAATCCTGGCGAAGAGGACATACTCACTACTCCTGTAGTTAACCTTTCAGGTTTAACTGAAGCATATCTTCAATTTGACTATGCCTATAATTATACTAATAATAGTGCTGATCGATTAAGGATTGCCGGTTCAATTGACTGTGGGAATAGCTACAACTTTATAATATTTGACAAATCCGGTAATACACTTTCTACTGTTCCAGAGTCAGATCTTGAATTTACCCCGGGATCCCGGCTCGATTGGAAGCGAGAGGTAATAAACCTGGGTGTTTTCGTTGGGGAACCCAGTCTTCAGCTGGCATTTATTGGCACAAGTGACTTAGGTAATTCGCTTTTTATTGATAATGTATCGATCGTTAACAAAAGTTATTACAATGCCGGAATTAAAGGAATCACGTCTCCGTCCCTGGCGTTCTGCGAGGAATCTATTTTTCCCGAAATAGTAGTTGAGAATCTTGGTACTGAAACTATTAAGAATATCCAGATAAATTATAGTACAGATGGTCAAATTTTTAAAGCGAAGAATTTCTCAAATATTGACATGACACCAGGTGCAACCTCACAACTGACATTGGATGAAATTAGCACTCCTGAGAGTTCGGTTTTGAGCATTCAACTGGTTACTCCAGGTATCATTGTCTCCTCTACTCAAAACAAGAGTCAACTTTTCAACCTTACCAAACATTGCATTGAGGAATTAATTCCGCTTCGTGAAAACTTTGAAGTGGACATTCTGGATGGAACCGGCTGGTTAGCCATTTCGGGTGATAGTTCTGTCTTTTGGTCAATAACAGCGACCAATGTTTATGGTAAGTCAGCATTTGTTCAGAACTATCAACATTCGTATCCCGGAACCAAAAGTTATTTAATCAGCCCTCATCTGGATTTCACAGCATCTGCTGGCGGAAGTGTATTTTTTGATGTCTCATACGGTACTGATAGTATTCCTGGAGAATCATTACGTATTCTTGTTTCAAGGGACAATGGACTAAACTATGATGAAATCATCTTTGAAAAATCAGGCAGCGAACTATCGGTGGCAGCTGCAATAGCACCATGGATTCCACAATCTGAAAGTGATTGGTTAAATGAATATATTGATTTGAGCGACTATGCAGGAGAAAAAATATTCCTTGCTTTTGAAGTAATCTCAAAAAGCACAAATAACCTCTATCTCGATAACATAGAATTCTTCACAGAAAATAATCCAAACCCGATCAGGATTGAAAGCAACGTTCGAATATATCCCAACCCTGCATCCGGGGGTAGATTTAACATAACATTTAATCTTTTTGAAAAAGAGGACGTGTCTATATTCATTTTTGATGCAATGGGTCGCAAGGTTTTTCAACGCAACTATCCAAATACACTTAACCAAACCTATCCATTTGATATGTCAGGACGGGGTTCGGGTATATACATACTCAAAACAGTTAGCAAATCCGTAAATACCACGATTAGATTGTTTGTTGATCCCTGAAAAACCTGCTCCGGGAAGGATATATTTGCACAATTCCATAAAAATTATTTTAAATGGCAGGTTCTTTAAATGTAGCATTGGTTTATGGTGGAAAGTCTGTAGAACACGATGTATCCGTGATTTCTGCAAAAAATATCTATAAGTATGCTGATAAAACGCTTTTCAATGTAATTCCATTTGGGATAGATAAATCCGGGAAATGGATGATGATGCCTGAAATAACGTCGGATTTTAAAAAAGGAAAAGCTTTACAATTAAACCTCGATGCTACTAAACCTGTATTTCTAGCCGATGGAGAACTTGTAGAAATCGATATTGCATTTATCATTCTTCACGGTACAGATGGAGAAGATGGTAGTATCCAGGGCCTGTTTCAAAGTATGAAAATTCCATATGTGGGTTCAGATGTACTTGGTTCATCCATGGCAATGAATAAAATCATCGCAAAAAAATTATTCCTGCAGGAGGGTATTCCAACAGCCAATTCCATCTTTGTTTATAAGAATAGTAAGATTCCTGATTTTACCAGGGTGAAAAACAAATTGGGAGTTCCATTTATTATTAAGCCAGCCAGTCTGGGCTCTTCAGTTGGAGTATCGATTGTAAAAGATGCGAGTCAGTTTTACAAAGCAGTATCAGGTGCATTTAAATACGATACAGAACTTCTGGCGGAGGAGTTTATAGTAGGAAGGGAATTAGAATGTGCAGTTATCGGTAATGATGAAGCCCTTGCATCGCCACCCGGGGAAGTAGAACTTAACAAGGATTATGGTTTTTATAGTTTCGATGCAAAATATGTAGATAAAGAAGCATCAACACTGCAAATTCCTGCTAACCTGGATAAAGAAACCCAAGAAAAAATAAAGAAGCTAAGTCTGAAAGCGTATCGAACCCTTGGTTGCAAAGATCTTTCCCGAATTGACCTTTTTCTGAAACCAAATGGAGAAGTGATTATTAACGAAATAAATACACTTCCCGGATTTACTAATATTAGTATGTATCCAAAACTGTGCGAACTTATGGGCATCTCATATACAGAACTGATTACTAAATTGATAAATCATTCGATGTCGAGGAATTCAGAATTGAAAACATTGGAAACAGAGTACTTATCTGGCTTATCCTGAAAGAAACATTCTTTAACATAATATTTGAGGGTATTCCGAAGTTCACTATTTTAACTCACTAACAAAGACTGATGCGAAGTTTATTGAAGATGTGGACGAAGATATTAAAACACCTTGCAATTATCGCCGGTATGTTTCTACTAATGGTTTTGTTTTTCTTTTATATCTATCTACCTATTATTACAAATCATGGAGAAACCATTACTGTACCAGATATACAGGGAATGACAATGAGTGATTTAGATGAATTTTTAGGAGAAAGAAAACTCCGTTTTGAAGTAAGTGATTCATCGTATTCATCAGGATATGAGCCACTTACAGTTTTAAGTCAATTTCCCAAAGCGGGCTCCAAAGTGAAGGAGAATAGAAAAATATATCTTACAGTAAATAGTTTTATCCCCCCCAGCACCCTTATGCCAAACCTCATTGACAGGTCGCTTCGAAATGCTGAGTTGGAATTAAGTAGCTATGAGTTAAAACGAGGCAGGATTATACTTAAGCCAAGCCCGTTTGAAAATGCAGTCTTGGAACAAAGGTTAGATGGAAAACCAATAGAACCCGGTACTAAAATTGCCAAAGGTACCGTTATTGATCTTGTAGTGGGGGATGGATTTGGTACCCGCAAATTTGCATTACCCAGCTTTGTGGGAATGCCAATTGATGAGGTATCAGTGTCAATAACAGGAATGGATTTACGATTAGGAAGTATAATCAACGATGCAGGCGCGAATGATGAATTGGGATTTGTCTTTAAACAATTACCCGAACCTGGAGAAATAGTGAAAGTAGGACAACCTGTAGATCTTTGGATCGTACCAACTGATTCACTTTTGCAATTGAAACTGGAAAACCTTAGAGATAGTGTTAGTGTCGGGGAGCAGGATGAATTATAGAAATACTTTTGGTTATTTGCTATTTTTTCTTATTTGGTGTACTTCAATCCAGGTGATGGCACAAATAATCGAAGTCCCGATATCCCGATATCAAAATGATCTTTCCAGCTTGCGAATAAAAAATGATACCATCCCAATATCCTTACCTCTTTGGGATGATTTCAGTACTTCCACAACCGTTCCCGATACCAATTACTGGGTTTCCAACTCAGCCGTATTTATCAACCCGGGAATCGGAATAAATCCACCCACGCTAAACGTAGCCACGCTTGATGGCTGGGATGCATCCGGAAACCACTACAGCCTGGATCCACAGGAATCGGGTAAAACTGATAGCCTTCTTTCACGTCCGATTGATTTGACAGAAGTACCCTCATCCTTGCAAAACACACTGTTTCTTAGTTTTTTCTACCAAATGGAAGGGAATGGAGACAAACCAAATGATATCGACTCGCTAATATTGCAATTCAAAAAACCCGATAATTCGTGGGAGACCGTCTGGCCGCTTCCGGGAGAACTGGTAAATACACAATCAAATGTATTCACCCAAAAAATAATACAGGTAACCAGCGAATTTATTGGCTCCAACTTTCAGTTTAAATTTCAGGCGCATGGCCGGATGACGGGCCCTTTTGATACGTGGAACCTGGATTATATTTATTTGGATAAAAGACGATCAGCCTCAGCAGGTGTTGACTACCTTGACCGCGCATTTACATCGGTACCTTCATCCATTATTGGCCCGTTTACCGCAATACCCAAAAATCATTTCTTCAAAAATCCGGCACAATACCTCGATTCGGCTGTGGCAGGATTTACTAATTTGGAGAGGCAGGTTCAACCTGTAGAATACTCAGTACAAGTAACTAATTTATTCACAAATACAACCATTGATTATTTGACAAGGGATAGCGCATTCCTGGCACTGCGGCATCCATTGGGAACCAGAACATTAAAAGCAGGATTGCTTGACCCTTCACTTCTGGATCAATCCCAGGATTCTTTGTACCTGAAAACCACTTTTACGATGGATTCAGGAGATAATTTTTTGATTGATTCTGTATTCAATAATAATATGGACACAGTATATGTACCATCAGTGGACCTGCGGGTAAATGATACAACTTCTGTATTAACCATCCTTAATGATTATTATGCATATGATGATGGTACAGCAGAATTTGGAGCAGGAATCAACCAGTTAAACGGCAGGATTGCCGTACAATTTGTGCCGGCGGGACCGGGGGTAATTAAATTTGTAGATATAAATTTCCAGAACATAGGAAAGATTTTCGCGGGTACTCCTATTGATATTTTTATCCTCAGGGACCTTGAAGAAAATCAATTTTCTTTGTTGGGTACACTCAGTGCAACGGTACAGGTACCCGATAAACTGGATGATTTTATCAGGTATGAATTTGGAAAACCAATTGTTGTACTGGACACCTTCTACATCGGATACAAACAAAGTTCAAACGATTTACTACCCATGGGTTTGGATAAAAATACTGACAATAGTGACAGGATTTATTTTAATATCACAGGAGAATGGGTCCAGAATACGGATGTGAAGGGGAGCCTGATGATCCGACCTGTTTTCACCGATGAGTTGGTAAATGCCCTGGGTGATGATGTAAAACCCCAGTTATCCGTTTTTCCAAATCCCACCAAAGGATTTGTGCAAATATCCGCTATCCCTGAAGAACTAAAACTCTATAATCTACAGGGGCAGAAAATTGATATCTCGTTTTCAGGTAAAACTATTGAATTATCACATCTGCCACCTTCCATATATTTTTTAATGATCAGGTATCGAAACCGTTGGGAGCAACATAAAATCATCAGGGTAGATTAGACTCTTTGAAATTGTATACTAGTTATAATTATAATCTGGCGCTGAAACCTGCCCTGCTAGCCATTGGGACAGGTTACTTCCTTGACCGGAATAAAATACATCTAAAAAATCAGGCAACAATCAGAGGCTTGAGACTAAAAGAAATCACAAATATAAACAAGGCAAACCAACCCAACATTTGACGATTTGAATCAAGTGGCTCATTGAATCGGGCGGGAGGATAGTCAAGGCCAATAAAACGACCAATGAGGAAGGCAAACAACAACCATCCGTTATAACCTTTGACATCGGGAAAAAACTGAACGGTTAAGAACTGGAGAGTGAATATTGCAACCGCAATCATAAGTTTGTTCTTTGGCTCAGGAGTAAATCTTGCCAAAATATAGTACAAAAAGAAAACATATAAGGGTATGTAAAGCAAATACTCAGAAGCCCCGCCAGATCCGGGAGACTCAAACGGACTTATTAAACCCAACCCTGAATAATAAATCAAAACAATAAAGAAGACCCTTGAAATAATTGCATGATTTTTTGCCCCAAACAACCCATAAATTACATGTCCACCATCCAGTTGACCTATTGGAAGCATGTTTAATGCTGTAAAAAATAATGCAAGAAACCCAGCCAGGAGCCATGGATAATGCATCATTTCAAAATCATTTGGTATCCGGTCTTTGTCTGATTCCGGCACCACATATTGCTTAAAAAACCCAAATAACAACGTACTGCCAACAGCTATTGACGGAAGATCCGGAGAAAACCGAAGCGTATCAGGAAGATATTGGGCATACTCCTTATTGAATTGCTCAACATCCGATTTAAGAATAAATGTATCCTGTGTATAAATGTATTTATCAAAATCAAGTCCCAGAACTTCATATTCAGGATGAATGGAATAAATATGTTCTTTGGGTGGTAAATGTGTAAATCCATACCATAGAACAACCAGGGCAACAATAAATCCCGATACAGGACCCGCAACTCCAATATCAAAATTCTGGATTCTGGAAAATACTTTGTCTTTGATCCTTATGAATGCCCCCATAGTACCTATCGTTGGTGCACCAATAAACCCGAGCCAAAGTGGGATATAAAAGGGTAATGACACCCGGACCTTATGATATTGAGCTGTGAAGTAATGCCCAAATTCATGGACGGTAAGAATGAGTAGAAATGGAATTGAAAATTCAAGGCCGCCAATAAGCTCCTTCCAGCCCATTTTCCAGGGTCCAAATACAAAAGACCTC
Source organism: uncultured Roseivirgaceae bacterium (assembly GCA_964581095.1). Lineage (GTDB taxonomy): Bacteria > Bacteroidota > Bacteroidia > Cytophagales > Cyclobacteriaceae > SZUA-230. Next base: position 4,846 of record CAZONK010000016.1, on the reverse strand, counting down.
CCGAACATCCATTCAGCACCTGCCAGGGTTGTAAAAAGGAATGTAAGTAGAAACAGGATGATGTGCGTCCGCTTATTATCCTTGATAAGAAATCGTCGCTTTTTCTTTTCCATCAGCTAAAAATCTCCAGGATATCCCTGTTCACTGCCAGGGTTGAAATACCGGCAGCATGTGCCCCGGAGAAATTTATCTCATTATCATCCAGAAACAGGGTTTCTGAAGAATTTAGATGATTTTGTTGAAGCACATGTTCATAAATATCCTTGTTGGGCTTGCGCATATTTACCTGATGTGAATAGTACGCATTTTCAAATAAATGATCTATGGATGGTTTTTTAATTGTATTGTTTACAATTTCTGATACTTGCCTGATATGGATGGAATTTGTATTTGAAAGGAGAAAAATACGATGATTATTGGCAAGGGATTTAATTAATTCAAGTCGTTGAACAGGGATATCCAGCAATAATGCATTCCAGGCATGGTCAAAAACATCATCATCACATTCTTTCAACGGCAATTCTAGTAATTTGCAAATTCCTTCACGAAAATCATTTTCAGACACCAAACCCATTTCAAATTTGTAAAATAATGGATCAGTAATTATTTGGTGTGTACGATCTGCAATACTTTCATGGGCCATCACACTGAAAGCATCAATTGTTCGTTGGACATCAATGTTGAGGATAACCCCTCCGAAGTCAAAAATTAAATTTTTATATTTTGATGGATCCATCTTTTTCCCTGATTTCCCTGAATCGGTTTGTTGTGAATTAATCGGCAAATATCTAAGTTTGCATTCCCATTTTCAAGGGTATTGCTGATCAATCAGTGAATTACTTGAAATGGGCCCATAGCTCAGCTGGTTAGAGCACTTGACTCATAATCAAGGGGTCCTAGGTTCGAGCCCTAGTGGGCCCACAAAACGCCCTATACACACTGTATGGGGCTTTTTTATGATATTTTTATGAAGAAAGTAGTTCAATCTTCAGCAATAGGATCGAACTCACCTTCAAGGGCTTCAGTTATTATCGCTTTGACGTATGCGCCCCGTATACCAATGGAAACATTTTCCTTTAATGAAGGATTTGTTACTGAGAATTTACCTGCAATATCAAATCCTCTGTACCACTCAGTTTTTTGTTTTCCTGATCTTCCTACCATAATTCCTGTGTCTGTTGCTTCAACAGTGTTAATTCTGGATATAGGAAACTCTCGATTTTGAGTTGACCCATTGTAAACAATTCTTGAATTAGTAAGAGTTAATGATCCTGTGTCAAGGTGCTTCATTACCTGTTTTGCCTGGGCATCGAAAAATGATTGTCTAATTGTTACTCCTTTCATAATTCTAAGTGATACCCCTGTACTTTTACCTGTTATTTTTTCTATTCGTTGTTCATACAATTCTATTTGGGGTAAGGCAAGGATTATTTTTTCACCTTTTTTAAGCATTATTCCAGTATCTGTTTTAATAAATGCCCCTTTCTTGACGACTGGTATAAACGAATTGTCAAAGTTCTCTTCAATTGCAGCCCTGGCGATAGCAATATTTCTGTTAAGTTCTTTCAGAACATTGGATTTCTGCCTACCAATGTAAATTCTCCATATTATAAAAATAGCTGCTACTGCTAGTACTATTATCCAGGTGTAATTTAGTTCCTGGGCAGACTCAATCATTTGAGTTGTATCGTTCATAATATTTATAAGGATTATCGAAGGTCGAATCTAGGTAAAGCGGACTTTATTGTCAATGACTTTTGTCATTGGATTCTTTAGGTTGAAATCCATAATAAAAGGGGGTAACACAATTCGAAAAGTTACCCCTTTTTAATTATATGAACTCTTAAAAGCTAATTTACCTGAATACAAAAGTGAGTTTCTGCATATCGTAAACAATCGGCTCCGGGAATGGCAGCCGGGGAAACGGTTTAGTCTTGGATAGAGTCCAGAAAAATTTCTAAGTCCTTATCTGTTTTGTTGATTTCATCGAGCAAGCCTATCAATAACAAATTATTGATAAATTCATTGTCAGTTCCCAATGTTACATATTTAGCACTATTGGGTTCTTTAAACATTTTTAAATCACCAATTTCAGAATCCAAAGTATAGTCCAGTGCCTTTAGATATTTGCAAAAGTCAATAGCCCTGCAATTCATTTTAGCAAACAGCTACCTGCATATTTTCATAATGGCCTACTGGAAGATTGGGCATTATGAAGCTGGGGTGTGAGGGTTGATCATCGCTGATAATAACATCTTTTTTGATCAGCCCTTTAGCTTTCAGCTGATCAATCATTCTATCTTCCTCAAGCCATTTTGTAAATAGCATATCGGCTGATTGTTCAAACATATCTTTTGCTATATCCTCGGTACTCCCCTGGATGTAAATAGCTAAATGTTTACTGGCGATCATAAAATTGTTACCATCTGTTGTCATTAACAGAGGTATTTCAATTGTGATTTCCCTTTCCATCGTCTTTTTAAATAGTGTCTCCTTAGTGTTTAATTGAAAATCAGATTGCAAAGTAACCTAATTCCTGTATATAAATTTATACAATTTTTGCAATAAGTGGTAATAAATGTTAATAATACCACTCTGGTTTAATAAACGTCATTTAACTGCTTGAGGTTCCGTAATATACGAAACATTAAATGAGGGTGGTTTTAAGGTAATGAATCAAAGCTATATTATCCAGGTCCCCTGCCCGTATACCATCAATCTCATTTACATGGATGTTTTATGTAATCTAATCGTCATAATTTATTTATCTTAAATTTCCCCTAATTAGTTTTTCTATTTCCTTTAATTCCCCAGGGTTCACCCTCACACCTAAATTCCTAAATGTGTCAAACTTGTGAAGGTTATCATCTGATTTCATGTCCAATAAGTAACACCCATCAATTACAACCGGATCCACAGGGGTAAATTGCATTACGTTCTCCTGTGAGGACTTGTCCAGGCCAATGTTAAAGCCAGAGGTATATACGCCATGTACAGCCCTTTCAATTGCCTCCCTGGATAGAAAACGGCCAGCTGTTTAAATAAAATAAAAGAAGATAAGTAATAATGTTCGAGTCCTAGTGGGCCCACAAAAGCAGCCAATTGGCTGCTTTTTTTATATGTATTAAATTTTGATTTCCTACTTCTTACACCAAACCCTTTTTTTGCGAATTTGAAGGAATATAACGATATTGTAAACTATGTTCCGCCGGACAACCTTCTTTATTTTGGTATTATCCCTATCAATTGCCGGATGCGCAAGCAATGCAAATATCAATTGCCCCACTTTTGACGGTTATAAAACGAATCCTGAAAGGGATTTTCAGCGCTATCAAAGACATGCCAAATCATTAAAAAAATCAAGACATGGTGGTTCTTCAAGGTCTTACAGTGCCAAGGGTAAACCCAAAAAAGTGAAGATGAAAAATACGATAAGGGTATATTACTAATCAGGCTTAAATTCGTCTACTAAAACAATAAATGAAGGATAATCAGCAATAAAATCAGGAAGAACAGCCACAATTTCCCAGTCAGAAAAACCCAACTCAAAAGATAGTCGGAAATCAGCCATACCCAATTCCGGTTTCTCAAAACTCCGAATAACTCCATTATAAAAATCAGATTCACCCGTATCCGATTGCAGGATTAAATAATTATGACCCAGGGCTGCAGATATTGCTTCCATATTTTCTACCCCATTCAAGAGCGTTTTTCGATAGTTGGTAATTGCTTTGGCCAGGTATAACTTATCGCCAAACTCTTCAAACTGGTCTTCATAAATGGTGGCAATAATTTCAAAGATTCCACCCCGATGAGAAGAATCCATTAAATCAGCTGCCTTATTGAAGTAAAAAACGGCACTATCATAATTTATTCGCTTTTTAGTATCATTGGAAATTTTGTCTGCTTCAACCTTGAAAAAATCTGCCATATTGATATATAAAGTTGGAACCAAAGGTTTTTTATTTAAAGCCCTCCGGTAGTAGTTTATAGAAGCGCTCCAATCTCTTTCAGAGACCACGTGTCCCAAACCATTCTCAGGAAATGACCAATTTGGTGAAAGGGTCCGGGCCTCGTTTAAATATTTTTCAGCAACTTCCAAATCATTGATATGCCAGCTAAGTACTCCAACCTGGTATCTTAGATAGGAAGAATTGGGATCTTTTTCTATCGCATATTTAAGATTCTCAACCGTAGCTTTTATTTCTTTTTTTGATGCTTCATCCTTATGCCAGGCATCATGGACTTTTTCACTTTCAAAAAACAATCTTCTGGTTAATAATAACTGATAGCCCGGATATCCATCATCCAAAATCATTAATGTCCTGGTAAGTGCATCTGATATGCGGTATTTGGCATCGGAATAATTGAGCTGTACGGGATCTCCTTCATAAACTCCTATGAAAATGTTTATATAAAATTGGGTGCTGTTGAGTACTTCAGCAATCAACTGGTCCAGAAGTTGATTTTTTTTCTCCCCATCAATGATGTTGTTTTTCCTGGTTTCATATTCTAAAAACAAACTGTCCAAATCATCCTGAATCAAGTCATATTTAGCAGTAAATTTCTTGAATGCCAGTATTTCTTTGTCTTCGTTGGTCAATTCTGCGAAAAGGAATCCTTTTTCTGTCGTGTTTTTCAGGTTTGTAATACTTGCCGCTGGTCCTTCCTCGAGTTTCAGGGATGTATCAATAGCGGGGAAAATATTCTTCCTTTTATTGGAGGCAATCACAATGGGAATCTGGCGATATTCTGTATCCGCAGGAACCTTTTCAATTAAATATTTTTCCAATTCATAAAGCGTAACAACATTATTTTTAGGCGCATTATCAGCATAACCAAGAAT